>JAAXUL010000228.1 GCA_013336035.1 Chloroflexales bacterium | reverse complement strand
CGAGCAGGGCCTGATCTGAGGTCGGGCTGCGCCCGGGAGCTGCGCGTCGCGCGCCCGAATGGTGATCGCTGCGCTGACACAGGAGGGGCTTTCGTTCCCCGCCCGCCCCGAATCGGGTGCGGCCTCGCACACAAGGCGCTCCGGCCTGGATGACCTTCGGCACGGTCATATGGTGTCGATCGGGCCTATCCACCCCCACCGCGCGCGCGGTATCCTCGCTGGCAGAGGAGGTATCCGATGCATGTGATTGAAGCACACGCGCTGACCAAACACTATGGTGCGGTCCAGGCGCTCAAGGGTATCAACCTGCTCGTAGCGCCCGGGGAGATCGTGGGGGTGCTGGGGCCGAACGGCGCGGGCAAGACGACGGCGATCAGCGTGTTGCTTGGCCTGCGCGGACCAAGCAGCGGGACCATTCGGCTGTTTGGGCGCGGGCCCACCGATCCGGCCGCCCGCGGGCGTATCGGCGTGATGCTGCAAGAGTCCGGCGTGCCGTACAGCCTGCGCGTCGATGAGGTGCTCCGGCTGTTCCAGAGCTACTACCCCTTTACGCTTCCCACCGACGAGCTTTTGCGCCGGGCCGACCTGACCGCCCAGCGCCGGTCGCTGATTGCCGACCTCTCGGGCGGACAGAAGCAGCGGCTGTACTTCGCCCTGGCCCTGGCCGGCGACCCCGACCTGCTATTCCTCGACGAGCCGACCGTCGGCATGGACGTGGAGACGCGCGCGGCGTTCTGGGAGCAGGTGCGCGAGTTTGCCGCGCGGGGCAAGACCATCCTGTTCAGCACCCACTACCTCGAGGAGGCCGACGCGCTGGCCAGCCGGATCGTCGTGCTCAACCAGGGGCGGATCGTGGCCGAGGGCGCGCCGGCCGAGATCAAGCGGCTGGTGCCCAACGCCCTGGTGCGGCTCCGCACCAATCTGCCCATCGCGCAGGCGCGGCGGCTGCCTGGCGTCCAGCACGTCGCCGCCGCCGACCACAAGCTGGCCGTCTCCACATCCGAGCCCGAAGCCTTCCTGCGGGCGCTCTTCCGCGCCGACTGGGAGGTCGCCGACCTGACGGTGCAGGGCGCCGACCTGGAGACGGCCGTTCGTGCTTTGATCAAGGAGGAAGCGGCGTGAATGAGCTGATTGATCGCCACCCTGCGCCGGCGCTGGCGCGTGACCGGCACCTGAGCCCGACCGCGCTGCGCTCCGGCCAGCTGGGGCCGATGCTGCTGCTGCAGGCGCGCAGCGAGTTCCTCAAGCTCTGGCGCATCCCGATGTTCTCCGTGCCGACGCTGCTGTTCCCGATCCTGCTCTTCCTGCTCTTCGGCGCGCCCAACGCGCACGAGAGCCTGCCGGACGGCACGCCGCTCGGCCAGTATGTGATGGCCTCGTTTGCGGCGTATGGGCTCCTAGGCATCGCCTTCTTCAGCTTCGGCATCGGCGTGGCGAGCGAGCGCGGCCAGGGCTGGATGAAGCTGATGCGGGCCACGCCGCTGCCCGCCTGGGTCTACTTCGCGGGCAAAGTCGTGATGGCGCTGGCCTTTGCGACCCTGCTGCTGCTACTGCTGTTCCTGGTGGCGGCCCTGGTCGCCGGGGTGCGAATGGCGCCCGAGGCGTGGGCCTTGCTGGGGCTGACGCTGGTACTCGGCATGCTCCCGCTGGCCACCGCCGGCTTCGCGCTGGGCTACTGGGCGCCGCCGACGAGCGCGGGGGCGATCGCCAACCTCATCTATCTGCCGATCGCCTACGCCTCCGGCTTTCTGATGCCGGTGCCGGCGCTCCCGCCCTTCGTGCAGGCGCTCGCGCCGTACCTGCCGCCGTACCACTACGGGCAGCTCGCCTGGCGCGCGGTGGGCGTGAACGACGGTCAGGCGGCGCTGCATATCGCGTGGCTGATCGGGACCGCCGTGGTCTTCGGCGGGCTGGCGGTGTGGGGCTACCGCCGTGACACCGGCAAGCAGTTTGGGTAGCCGCGCCGGCGGTGCGGCCCACGCCGCGAACCGCACGACCCGCGCTGGAAACGGGGACTATGGGGATGACTGAACGCACCGCCCGGATGCCGTCTGCCGCAACCGATGATGACCACGGCTAGCAGCGCTGGGGCCGGCGCACGTACCTGTTCTGGACAGTCGTGCTGTATAGCGCGATCGGCCTATGTCTCGCCGATGTGTACTGGGCAAACCCGGCGCTGCTGCGCGGGTGGTCAGGCGTGGGGCTGCTGGCCCTGATCGGGGCGTTCTGTTTGGTGTTTCAGGTGCTGGTCTTCCTGGGGCTGTTCATTTCGTTCGCGGCGCTCGCGCGGCAGCGGTTTGCGCTGCTCGCGGTGGTCGGCGCGCTGCGCCGAGCCAAGGCCGAGCTGGAAGCGAGCGCGGCGCAGGTGGAAGAGCTGGCGGCGCTGCGCGAGCGCGCGCGGCTGGCCCGCGAGATGCATGACAGCCTCGGGCACGCGCTGGTGCTGGTCAACGTCAAGCTGGAAGCTGCCGAGCGCCTCTACACCCGGGACGCGGCCGGCGGCGCGGCGCGATCATTGCGCCAGCGCAGGCCGATGCCCAGGCGACCAGTCATCACGGCCACGACCACGCCGGGCCAGGCCAGCACCAGGAGGTGACTGTGCGTAGCGACCTTCTGCTTGTCCTGGGGTCGTTGAATGCTCATGAGGGTCCCTCCTTCGCCGTGTAGTCAGGCCGGGTGGTCACGGGCCACTCACTTCGCGAAGCTCTACGTCAGAGCGGAGCTCAGGGAGGGCCAGCCTTCCCTGAACCATTCCCCGCCTTTCCCATACCGCGAGCAGCGCTTAGGCGCCGTTATCCGAGGTAACCGCCGACGACCAGCGCCGAGGTGACCTGGATCACGAGCACGAACGGGTTGCTGACCAGCATGTAGTGCTGGAAGTTCACGTGGGTTGGCTCCTGGTAGAGCCGCACCTGCCAATAGACGGGAACCAGGAGGGCCAGCACCCCGACGGCGGCTCCCCAGCGATACCCCATCAGGAGGGCCAGCCCCAGCAGCGCCACCTCGGCGGCGCCAATCACCAGGAAGGAGATGATCAGGGTGCGCCGGGCCCCCAGGGCCACCGTCATCGACTGGAGGCCCAGCTGACGGTCGCCCTCGATACTCTTGATATCGTTGAGCCAGAGCAGGCCAATGCCCAGGACGCCATTGATCAGGGCCACGACCAGGCTGGGCCGGGTCATTGGCGCGAAGATCAAGTGACCGATCATCCAGCTCATGGTGATGTAGCCCAGCCCAACCGCGGGCGCCCCGAGCCAGAAGCGCTGCTTGAGCTTGAGCGGCGGGACGCTGTAGGCTGCCGCCAGGGCCAGGCCGAGCATGCCGAGCGGCGGGATCCAGGGGCTGTAGCGCCCGAGGGAGAACGCCAGGGCGAGCGTGCCCAACCCCAGGAGCATCCAGTTGAGCCGCGCCGCCCGCAGGCTCAGGCGACCTGAGGGGATGGGCCGGCCCGGGTCGTTGATCGCGTCGAGCTCGCGGTCGCAGTAGTCGTTGATGCTCTGGCTGAAGCCGGTGCAGAGGGGGCCGCAGAGCACGGCGGCCAGCCCGACCCGCAGCAGATCGGACATATCACTTAGCTGGAACCCTGACTCCCCCCGGCCCGCGGCCAGGGCCCCGCAGATCACCGCGGTGATGGCCGAGATCCAGGTCACCGGGTCAGCGATCTCGATGTGCGGCCACGCGCGCTGAACCAGGGTCTCGTTCGCGGTGGACGGATGCTCAGCGAAACGATACGCCATAGCGGTTCCTCAAACGTTCGCGATGACTCTACACGCCTGTGACACGTCATCGACGTGGTGCCGACGGGCAGACGGGAAGCCGCACAGGGCGCGCAGACATGGATGTAAGGATCGCGCAAAGGGTGTCCAGGAGGTCGGGCGAAGCGGGAGCCAGAGCCTCGGCTGCGCTGCTTCCTGACGCCTGATCGCCACCGAGGCTGATTCCCTCGCCGATCAGGCGCCAGGCGTGAGGATTGACAGGGATGTAACTACTATTTCCCTCCCAGCGCCGTCCAGATTGTACTACGGTACGCATGTAGAAAAGCTAAAGATAGGCCCCGAGACCATTTGGATATTGTGAAGATGGTCAGCATTGCCCTGAAATACCAAATCCATAGCAGCACAGCACTCACATACACTGTCGATATAGTACAATACCTCTGATTCTCCTGCGTAACTTAATGTTTTTCAAAGATCAGACGCGGTATACTAGGGTGTATGAACGTGATGTCGATCCCGTCTTACGCCTCCCCCTGGCTCGCCGAGGTATGGCCTCCGCGGCACCGTAGCCTCTGCCGCAGCTGGGTGTACCTGCCGGGCCTTGAGCTCAGGCTACCGTCATGGCCTCGTCAGCGCCCTGCGTTCACGCTCGCTTGCTGCGCGCGGGAGGTGGCCGCATGAGCCCCCGGCTGCTCGTGGTTGATGCCGATCTCGCGAGCCAGCATCTGCTCACCACACTGCTGGAGGGTGCGGGCTATACGGTACAGACGGTGGTAGACGGACAGGAGGCACTCACGACCGTTGCGCTCTGGCGTCCCGACCTGGTCATCCTCGAGCTGGATCTGCCCTCGCTCCCCGGGCTCGCGGTCTGCCAGCGCCTGCGCGGCTGGTCAGAGGTCCCCATCCTGGTGGTGTCACGCTGTGCGGGCGAGGTAGAGAAGGTTGCCGCCCTGGATGCGGGGGCGGACGACTACCTGACCAAGCCATTCGGCACCCGCGAGCTGCTGGCGCGTGTCCGGGTCGCCCTGCGCTATGGGGCGCACCTGAACGCCCCAAGCGTGCCGGTGCTGCGCTTCGGCCCACTCCAGATCAACCGGTCCTGCCGCCTGGTCACCCTGAATGGGGCCGCCGTGCGCCTGACCCCCACCGAGTACACCCTGCTGGCCCTGCTCAGCGGCCATGCTGGCAAGGTGCTGACCCACCAGACCATCCTGCACGCCGTCTGGGGGGCGGACTCCACCCCAGACGTCAATGCGCTCCGCGTCTTTATCACCCAGCTGCGGCGGAAGATTGAGCCCGAGCCGGCCCGTCCCACGCTGATTCTCACGGAGCCGGGGGTGGGCTATCGCTTCCGCACCGAGGGCTGATGACGCTGCGCGTCGGCGCGAAGCGCTATCCGCGCCTCACGCCTGCGGGTCAGGCAGGGTCGCGATCTGGAACCAGTAGGTGATCATAGTCTGCAGGGCGTACTTGAAGCGGCCGTAGTCCACTGGCTTGATCTGGTAGCTGTTGGCGCCCCGCCGGTAGCAGGCCGCGATATCCTTCGGGTTGTTCGAGGTTGTCAGGACCACCACCGGGATCGACTTGAGGTCCTCGTCGTCCTTGATCACGGCCAGCAGCGCCCGTCCATCGGTGCCCGGCAGGTTCAGGTCGAGCAGGATCAGGTCGGGGCGCGGCGCCTGGGCCCGGTCGCGGTAGCGTCCCCGCTGGTACAGATAGTCGAGGGCCTGGTCGCCCGTCGTGCAGCGCTGGATTGCGATCGTGAGCCCCTCCTGCCGCAGCCCCCGGACGGTCGCCGCGACGTCTTCGTCACTATCCTCGATCAGCAGGAGTTGCCACTCGTTCATAACGCAGCTCACCTTTCTGCTTTGGGCGCGGGCACGGATCGCCCAAACACCTGCCGGCCCGCATCGACTCCGGCGAGCGTGAACCAGAAGGTCGCCCCTTCGCCGGGCTGCGAGGTGAGCCAGATCGTGCCCCCGTGGCGCTCGACGATCTTCTTCACGATCGTCAGGCCGGCGCCGACCCCCCCGCCGTACTCGTCACGCCCGTGCAGCCGCTTGAAGATGCGGAAGATGGTCTCCTGGTGCTCCTCGGGCACTCCGATGCCGTTGTCGCGCACAGAAAAGACATAGGCCGCGGCGCCCTCTGCATCCTCGACGCCGGGGATGCGCTCGTAGCCGATCTCGACCCACTTCTGGGGCTTGTCGTTGTACTTGATCGCGTTGGTGATCAGGTTGCTGAAGATCTCGCGCACGCGGGCCTGGTCGGCGCGCACCCGCGGCAGGGGGCGGGGGATGCGCAGCTCGACGCCGCTCTCGCGCAGGCGCGGCTCCAGCAGCGCCACGACGTCGGCCAGCTCGACATTCAGATCGACTTCGACCCAGGTCAGCTCGGCCCGGCCCACCCGCGAGTAGTGCAGCAGCGAGTCGATCAGGGCCTCCATGCGCTGGGTCAGGCGGACGAGTGTCGCCAGCTTGTCCTTACCGGCGTCGTCGATCTGGTCGCCATAATCCTCGATCAAGAAGTGGGCGTAGTTGTGCAGGCCGCGCAGCGGCTCTTTGAGGTCGTGCGAGGCCACATAGGCGAACGAGTCGAGCTCGATATTGCTGCGGGTCAGCTCGTCGTTCAGCCGGGACAGCTCGTCCACCTTGTAGAGCACCAGGTCAATGATCGCGCGCCGCAGGTCGCGCGCGGCCGCCACCTCGCAGGAGCGCCAGGGCAGCGCCGTCTGGGTCACCGTCTCCTTCCAGACCGCGAAGGATTTGCGCGGGCTCATCCGAGCCTCGCCCGCGAGCACCTCGACCGGCTTCTCGGGGTTGCCGCCCCAGCTAACGGTCTGGACGACCTCGGGGCGGAACCAGAGCAGGTAGTTGGGCCGCGCGCGGGCCAGGCGCACCGCCAGCAGTCCGCTGGCCGTCGCTCTGAACGGCGCGATCTCCGGATACTGCTGGGGCAGCGCGCTGGTCGCGAAGAGGCTGTCGGGCACCTCCTGGCTGAGCCAGTCCGCCAGCTGGCGGACCACCGGCTCGGGCGGGGTCGCGCCCAGCAGCATACACTGGTCCTCCAGACAGACGGCGACCCCGCCGGCCTCGATGAACTCCAGCAGGTTAGGTGTGAAGCGGGTCAGCCCGGCGAGCACATCGTTGGCCACGCTCATATGCTGCACCAGCTCGGCCTGCACGCCCTGGAGCGCAATGGTGTAGGCGGCGTCCTCAGCGGCCTCCTTCTCGCCGATCTGGAGCGAGACCATATGGCCGAGGAATTCGCAGGCGGCGCGGACATCGTAGGGCAGGTAGTGCGGCCCGGAGTGGTGGTGGCAGGCCACCAGCCCCCAGAGCTGATCGTTCTTAATCAGCGAGATCGACATCGAGGCCGTCGCGCCCATGTTGCCCAGGTACTCGATATGGATGGGTGAGACGCTGCGCAGCGAGGCGAAGCTCATGTCGAGCGGGATGCTGGAGTGGACCGGGTCAATCGCCAGCATGGGGGCTGGTTGGTAGGCGACATCCGGGATCAGGCGGAGCCAGTTGCGCAGGTAGAGCGCCCGGGCTTGCTGGGGGATATCGGAGGCCGGGTAACGTAGGTCGAGGTAGGACTCCAGATCCGCGCGCACATCCTCGGCGATGACCACTCCCGTCCCATCGGGCTGGAACTGGTAGACCATGACCCGGTCGAAGGCGGTCAGCTTGCGGACGGAGCCGGCCAGGGTCTGGGCGAACTCCCGCACAGACGAGGTATGCTGGCACGCCGTCACGGCGCTCTTCACCATGCGGTAGACCCGCAGGGCCACCGCATGGTCGCTCTGGGTCGAAGGTTCCAGCTCGAGGATGAGCATTCCACCCATGCGGTGGGCGATCACGTCGAAGCGCTGCTCAGGGCTGCCAATGGCGAGGGTCAAGGTATAGAGCGGATTCTCATCTACCTCGGCGCTCGCCAGGCAGTCACGGAGATACGCAAGCGGCTCAGCCGCGAGCAGCGTGCTCAGGGGCTGGCCGAGCAGCTCCTGGGGCTGACGGCCCAGAAAGCCGGCGATGTTGGCGCTGGCCTGGATGATCGTCAGGTCGGGCTCGCTGAGGGCGAAGAGCACGCCGTGCGGCTGGATGGAGCCGGGGATATGGATCGGCTCGCGATCACAGGTGGTCAGGTCCACGGTGAAGGGGGGCTCCTGAGACATCGGTACCTCTTCAGCGCCTCGGGTGCGCATAGGCGAGGATAGTGTACGTGCCCAGGCCGCTACTAATTCGGCGGGCGGAAGCGGTAGCCGACGCCCGGCTCAGTGATGATCAGGGTCGGGTTGGCCGGGTCGGCCTCGATCTTGCGACGCAGCTGGGTGACGAAGACGCGCAGGGTGTTCAGGTCGTTCTCGGAGTGAGAGCCCCAGATCGTGCGCAGGATGATGCGGTGGGTCAGGACTTTGCCGGCGTGGCCACTGAGGAAGACGAGCAGGTTGTACTCGGTGGGGGTCAGGCGCAGCTCTTGCCCCTCACAGGTGACCAGGCGGTGGGCGCGGTCGATCTGGAGGCTGCCGAAGGTAACCACCGCCCCGCTATCACTGTGCAGGCGCGCCCCGTGGCGGAGGGCCACGCGGATGCGCGCCAGGAGCTCGCGGACGCTGAAGGGCTTGGTCAAGTAGTCGTCGGCGCCGAGGTCGAGCAGCGCGACCTTGTCATCCTCACTGTCGCGCACGGTGAGCACAATGATCGGCACCTGGGACCAGTCGCGGATGCGCCGGCAGACCTCCTGGCCGCCGAGCACCGGCAGGCGCAGCTCGAGCAAGACCAGGTCGGGCTGCCAGCGGGCCACCATGTCGAGGGCGGTCTGGCCATCGCTGGCGATCTGCAAGGTGTAGCCCTCGGAGCCGAACACCCCCTTCAGCAGACGACCAATCTGCGGCTCGTCGTCGGCTAACAGCAGCCGGGCACTCATTGAGCTCATAACCTCCGACGATGCGCAGACGAGGCGCCAGTTCCCCGGAGCAGGATGGGAGATGCGGGAGACACACGCCGCCGCGGAAGGCTGCGCCACAACGGTTGTCACCGCGTGTGGCGAGCGGGCAGGGCCTCACGGTGGTATTATACTCCCGCCGCTCCTCATGGCTGAGTGCTCAGGCGTACTCTTAATGAAACCCACAGGGGTTTGGGCTACCCCTTAAGGATTCCCAAATCCACCCCGTAGTTTATGTGCCGATCGTCCCTCACTGAACGAGACAGCGCATGCATGTCGCGCTACCTAGTTCAGGGCATGGTCGCTTGCCAGCAGGGCGTGAGGGCACCCATCGCATCTGAGGCGCGGGGGAACGCAAGGGTGACGACGATCTGCTCCAGCGCGCGCCGCGCTGCTCTGGCAGGCGAGCAGAGCGTCCTCGGCGACCAGCGCCACCTGCGGGGATATTAGGGGAAGATGCTGCGTCAGGGCAAGGGCGATCGCTCCCGTTTCGCGGCGCGCTTCCAGGGCTTGAGCACCGAAATGATGGTCAGGAAGAGCAGGGTCAGCAGCTGCGGGCCGACGGCATAGACCATGGCGCGGTGGTTGCTCAGGATGATCTCGTTCTGCATGGCCGTCAGCGGGTCAGCGGCGGCGATAGCCTCCATCCCGTTCAGCCACGGCCCAAGGAAGAAG
Source organism: Chloroflexales bacterium (assembly GCA_013336035.1). Lineage (GTDB taxonomy): Bacteria > Chloroflexota > Chloroflexia > Chloroflexales > Chloroflexaceae > CAIWXH01. The sequence continues at coordinate 551 of JAAXUL010000228.1, read as the reverse complement.
GAGCCGAAGAGGATGATCGCGAGGGTGCCGATCCACTTCACGGTGACCCAGCGCCACTTGAAGAAGCCCCACGGGGTCAGCCAGCTGATCAGCAGCCCGGTGAGCAGCGACGCCACCGCGGAGGGGATGACCACCCAGTCGTCGATCAGCTTGAGCGCGGCCAGGATGCCGTGCAGCTCGTGGCCGTTGGCCGGCCGGCTCACCAGCGTGAGGAGACACATGCAGATCGCCGCGCCGACCCACGCGGCGGTGACGAGGACGTGAACACCCTTGAGCCAGGCGCGAGCGGTGGGGGTGAGCTGCTTCATTGAGATGCTCCGTGGTGATGGTGGGGAGCGACCATCGCTCCCAGGGGCGAGCTACAGGGGCGGTGCGCCACCTCGGGCACATCGATGGCGTGGGCCACCAGCCTCTGGCTGAGCGGTGCGGAGGAAGTAGGGCCACGTCAAAGTCCCTACCGCGCCCGAACCTCACCCCCCCGGCCCCCCTCTCCGTCAAGCGGAGAGGGGGGAGCACAGCATTAGGACGCCCTGCGTGGCCCCTCCTCTCCC
>JAAXUL010000913.1 GCA_013336035.1 Chloroflexales bacterium | reverse complement strand
CCGCCCGTGGTCAGGATGGTCGCCCGCGCCCGCACGATGTGGTAGCGCTTTGTCTCGAGGTTCACCATCACCGCGCCCGCGACCCGACCCTGCTCGTCGCACAGCAGCTCGATCGCCGGCGAGAAGTCGACCACCGGGATGCCCAGGTTGCGCGCCTCGTCGCGCAGGACGCGCATGATCTCGAGGCCCGTGTAGTCGCGCGCCGAGTGCATGCGGTTGCGCGAGGTGCCGCCGCCGGGGTTTTCGACAAAGTGGCCCTCGGGGTCCTTGTCGTACATCACCCCCATGCTCTCGTGCCACTGGATGATCAGCGGCGCGTCCTCTACCAGGGCCCGCACCAGATCGGGCCGGTTGGTGAAGTGGCCGCCGCCCATGACGTCAATGTAGTGCTGGGCCGGCGAGTCCTGCGGGCGATCGGCGGCCTGGATGCCGCCCTGGGCCATGGTCGAGTTCGAGTCGCCGTGGCGCAGCTTGGTGGTGATCAGCACCCGGCTCGGGTCGAGCCCGGCCTTCACGGCCCAGATCGCCGCGACCGTGCCCGCGCCGCCGCCGCCGATCACCAGCAGGTCTACATCGGCGTCGATCCGCGTCAGGTCCAGGCTCGAGCGCACCAGCGGGCGGGCCTCGAACAGGTCGGCCAGCTCGTGGCTGATCGACATGCCCTTGCTCGGCCCGAACAGCAGCGGGCGCTTCTCGTCGGCCCGAAAGTCGGGGTGGAAGCGGGTCAGCAGGGCCTTGCGCTCGTCCAGGCCCATCGCCGGGAAGGCGTGGCCGAGCCGGGCGGGGCGGGTGCGCTCCACCAGCGCGATGCTCGCGCGCATCGCTTCGGGGTAGCCATCAGTCAGCTCATCCATGCGCTCACCCCTCGATCTCGTCCTGGTAGTCCACCGGGTCCATCGGCGAGTTGTAGCGCCTGGTGGCGCTGTAGGGCTCGCTGCCGTCGGCGACGGCCTCGAAGCTGCGCTGCTCGTAGCGCGCGCGCAGCTCGGCCGCGCTCATGCCCGCGAGCGCCTCGAGCTCGCTCGTGAAGCGCCCCGCCTCGAGCTCGCCGACGCGCTCGGCCAGGTGCGGGTCGGCGGGTGTAATAAACTTGCCGTAGATGCGCCGCGCGAGCTGGCCCACCGCGTAGTGCTTGATGTCGGCCGGGCAGCGGCTCGAGCAGATCCCGCACGAGATACAGTCGAACGAGAGCTTGGACGCGCGCTCGATGTCGCCCCGCAGCGCGGCCTGGATGTAGTCCATCACCTGCAGGCCCTGCGGGCAGGCGCGGGTGCAGGTGTTACAGGCCACGCAGGCGGCGATCTCGGGGAAGTGGCGCAGGATGGTGTTCGGCCGCGGCGAGATCGTGTGAAGCTCGTAGGGCCTGGTCTGCAGCGGCACAAAGGGCATCTGGACCAGGCACATCCCATCCTCGACGACGGTCTGGCATGCCAGCGCGGTGAACATGCGGTGGCTGCCGTTGCGCCGGTAGAGCGTCGGGCATGCCCCGCAGAAGCCGCCGCGGCAGCCGGCCCCGCGCACCAGCTTGTAGCCGGCGTACTCGATCGCCGCCATAATCGTCAGCCCGCTGGGCACACTATAGTCTTTGCCCATAAGCTGCATCGTGATCAGCGGGGCGTACTCGGTCATGCCGATCCTCCTTTCGCGTGGATGAGGTTATGTCGCTGGAGCAGCGGCAGCAGGTCGATACGGTGGGCCTCCAGGCCAAGCTCGCTCAGCTCCAGTCCGAAGGCAATACCCATCAGCTGGGTGTAGTAGAAGACGGGCAGCGGCGCGGCGTCAAGCGGCTGCAGCGCGTCGAAGTTGAAGTGGCAGAGCGGGCACGAGAGCACGATCGCCTCGGCGCCCCGCTCGCAGGCCTGCCCCGTCGTCGCCGCCACCCGCCCCGCTACAATCGCGTCGCGGTCGACCACGTGATAGGCCCCGCAGCACTGGGTCTGTAGCGGGCCCTCGACCACCGTCGCGCCCAGGGCCGCCATCAGGTCGCGCAGCACCGTCGGCGTCTCGGGATCGTCGATGCCGACCTCCGACGGGCGCAGCAGCTTGCAGCCGTAGTAGGGGTAGACCGTCAGGCCGTGAAGCGGCCGTCGCACCCGCGCCCGGATCGCGGCCAGGCCCACCCGGTCGCGCAGCACCTGGAGCAGGTGCAGCACGCCGGCCCCGCCGTCGTAGCTCAGCTCGTCCCCGCTCGCCGCGCTGATCGCGGCGATCTGCTCCGGCTGCCGGCGCGCCAGCAGGTTGGCCCGCGCCAGCGTGTTGAAGCACATGTCGCACAGGGTCGTAACCTCGCCCGCGCCCTGCTGGCGCAGCCGGGCGAAGACGCGCACCGGGGCCATGTGGCGGATCAGGTTGTCGCTGGTCAGCGAGTGGACCACGCCGCAGCAGTTCCACTCCTCCATCTCGCGCAGCTCGACGCCCAGGGCCCGCAGCACCGCCTGCCCCGCCCCCTCGTGCTGGCGCGCCGAGGCCTTGATCGTGCAGCCGGGATAGTAGGCTAACTGCATACTGGTCATCCTGTGTGTCTGCGCAGGCTGGCGACAATCGCGATCGGCGGCAGCTCGCGCAGCGCCTCGTCCTGCAGCTGCGCCACCGCCAGCTGGTCGCCGCCCTCCTGCAGGCGGATCTGGCGCAGCGCCTCCATCACCCGGGCCACATCGATCGCGCGGGGGCAGCGCTCGACGCAGCTCTCGCAGCCGACGCAGATCCAGATCGTCCGCCGCTCGAGCACCCCCGGCAGGCCGAGGGTCAGGTGGCGGATCAGCGCGTCCGGCAGCAGGTCCATCGCCTCATAGAACGGGCAGCCCGCCGCGCACGTGCCGCACTGATAGCAGCCGAACAGGCTCTGGCCGCTCAGCGCCTCGACCTTGTGCAGCAGCTCGTCGGGCCCGCCGCCCGCGCGGATCATAATCGTCATCGGGGCCCCCGATCCTGGTCAGCGCCGCCCGCAGCCTCCCGCTCGATCTTCCGGCAGATCAGGCTCAGCGGGATCTCTTCGGGGCAGACCCGCTCGCACTCGTCGCAGCCGGTGCAGCGCCCCTCCAGGTGGTAGGCGCGCATCACGTGGTAGGCGAAGACGCTCGTCGGCTCGCGGGTCTGGCGCCGCGGGTCATCGCGCGGCAGCGTCAGCGGGCACTGCTTGCAGTAGCAGAGCGGGCAGACCGTCTGGCAGGCGTAGCAGAGCGTGCACTTGCTCAGCTGCTCGCTCCAGAAGGCCAGGCGGGCGGGCGCGTCGAGGGCGTCGAGGGCGCGCACCGCGGCGAAGCGGTCGCCGGTGGGCGCCGCGGGCGCCGCCTCGCCCAGCAGCTCATCGTACAGCGCGGGCGTCTGGCTCGCGCAGGTCGCGCACTTCGCCAGCAGCAGCTCGCCCAGCGGGCGCCTGGTCGCCTCTGCCCCCGCGCAGATCAGCAGATCGGCGCCGTCCTCCTCGAGCGCGGTCACCGGGCCGGGGGCCGCGCGGGCGACCTGCTCGGGGTCGGCCATGCCCACGCACACAACGCCGACGATGTGCAGGCGCTCGCGCTCAAGCTGGTGCAGCCTCAGCAGCTCAACCACCGTGCGCGCGTCGCAGGCCTTTAGCGCGACGCCCACCCTGCGGCCAGCGTGCTTCTGCA
>JAAXUL010000227.1 GCA_013336035.1 Chloroflexales bacterium | reverse complement strand
CGCCCGCGCCCAGTTTCGCTTTGACCGCATGCGCCAATTCCTCAATCGGGCCATCGAACGTCTCTATGGGACGCGCTCTGAAGTCAGCCTCCCGTCGCCATGATCAACTTGTGATCTACTGAGTCTGGATGTTATGCGTCAGCCGCCGTGCGTCGGTAGCGGTCGAGCCACCACTGGTGCAGCGACTGGGCGACCTTATCTGGGATGGGCGGCGCCTCGACACCCAGCAGCCGTGCGAAGATCGTGGCGCGCGCGTTGTCCTCTACTGCGACAATGGTGCTGTACGCGCGGCGAGGATCGACGCCACAGGCGACGATGCCGTGCTGCCCCAGCACGGCGGCCGATCCCTGTCCGATCGTCTCCAGCACCACCTGGGCAAACTCGGCGGTGCCTGAGGGGAGAAACGGCGCGACCGGCACCTCGTGGCCGATGCAGGCCGCCCCTTCGGACAGCACCAGCGGGATTGGCCGCAGGGCCGCCGCGAAGCCCGAGGCGTACGGGGCGTGACAGTGGATCACGGCGCCCACATCTGGGCGCCGCTGGTAGAACAGGGTATGCAGCGGCGTCTCGATCGAGGGGCGCCAGCGCCCCTCGATGATCTGCTCATGCTGGTCGATGACCGTAATATCGTCGGCGGTCATGGTCGTATAGTCAGATGCTGACGGAGTGATTGCGATCAGCCCCCGCTCGCGGTCGATCGCGCTCACATTTCCCTGCGATCCATGCACAAGCTGATCGACCATCAGCTTGCGGGCCGTCTCGAGCACCTGTTGTCGTAGTTCGGCGAGAAGCATATGTGGGACTTTTGCTCTGCGGTGTGTTGCGCGATGGCGCCGGGCTGATGCGGAAAGCTGCCCCTCGCCTCAAACTGCCGCGAGGGCCTGCTCGAGGTCGGCGAGGATGTCGTCGATGCTCTCGATGCCGACCGAGAGGCGCACATACTCGTCGGTGACGCCGCTGGCCTGCTGCTGCGCGGGCGAGAGCTGGCGGTGGGTCGTCGTCGCCGGGTGGACCGCCAGGCTCTTGGCGTCGCCGATGTTCACCAGGTGCGAGAACAGCTTCAGCTGCTCGATGAAGCGCTGGCCCGCTTCCCGCCCGCCCTTGATCCCGAAGCCGACCAGGCCGCTCTGCCCCTTGGGCAGGTACTTCTGGGCCAGGGCGTAGCTCGGGTGGTCCGGCAGGCCGGGGTAGAGCACCCACTCCACCTTCTCGTGCTCCTGGAGGAACTTCGCCACGGCCAGGGCGTTGTCGCTGTGGCGCTGCACGCGCAGGCTCAGGGTCTCGAGGCCCTGGAGCAACAGGAAGGCGTTGAAGGGGCTCAGGGCCGCGCCGATGTTGCGCAGCAGCTGCACGCGCACCTTGACGATATAGGCCAGGTTGCCGAACGCTTCGCTGTAGACGAGGCCGTGGTAGGCCGTGGTGGGCTGGGTGAACTCGGGGAAGCGCCCGTTGGTCCAGTCGAACTTCCCGCTGTCGACGATCAGGCCGCCGATGCTGGTGCCGTGGCCGCCGATATACTTGGTGGCCGAGTGGACCACGATGTCGGCGCCGTGCTCGATCGGCTTCCAGAGGTAGGGCGTCGCCGTGGTCGCGTCGACGATCACCGGCACGCCGGCAGCGTGGGCGACGGCGGCGATGGCCTCCAGGTCGAGCACGTCGAGCCGGGGGTTGCCGATCAGCTCGAGGAAGACCGCTTTGGTGTGCTCGTCGATGGCGGCCTTGAAGCCCTCGATATCACGCCCGTCCACAAAGCGGGTGGTGATGCCGCGCAGGGGCAGCTCCTCCTGGAAGAGGGTGTAGGTGCCGCCGTAGAGGTCGGTGGACGAGACGATGTTGTCGCCGACGGAGGCGAGGGCCAGGATGCTGAAGGAGACGGCGGCCTGGCCGGAGGCGAGCGCCAGGGCTGCGACGCCGCCCTCGAGGGCCGCGATGCGCTGCTCGAGCACGTCCTGGGTCGGGTTGCCGATGCGGGTGTAGATGAAGCCCAGCTCGGCGAGGTCGAAGAGGCGCGCGGCGTGGCCGGTGTCTTTGAAGGTGAAGGAGGTGGAGGCAAAGATCGGCACGGCGCGGGCGCCGGTGGCGGGGTCGGGCACCTGGCCGGCGTGCAGGGCCAGGGTGTCGAAGCCGGTGAAGCGGATCTCGTCGGTACTCATAGGGGGATCTCCTTCGCAAAGCATGGCGAAACAAGCGCGCGGCGGACGAGCGGCGCGGGCGACAAGGCGAGCGTGGCCTGAGGGCCAGGACAGCGAGCGGGAAGAGTCCGGCGTAGTGGGAGGCCGGGCCTCTGCGGAGGCGATGAGCTCTCTGGTTGGAACGGTACACGAATGCTTAGGCGATATCTTAACTTAATAGACTGAAATTGTCAAGTATGCTGACTGATACTACCCCAGTGAAGGGGATGGGGTGCGTCATTGCGTGCGCTCCAGCACGGCGACAAAGGTATCGGGCCGCTCCTGGTGCGGCAGGTGGCCGGCGGCGCTGATCACCTCCAGGCGTGCGTTGGGCAGCAGCGCCGCCATCGCCTCGCCCTCGGCACGGGCGACAATGTGGTCAAACTCACCCCAGATCAGGACCGTCGGCACCGCCAACCCGACCAGGCGGCGGCGCAGCTCAGGCGCCCGCAGCGCGCGCTCGAGCGTGAGCCAGCGCAGCGCGGAGAGGAAGGCCCGTCGCTGGCCGGCGCTCCAGACTCGCGCCCAGACCCGCTCGCGCAGAAAGGCGCGGTCGGCGGCCGGGAGGGCCTCAAGATCGGCGTAGTAGGGCCGCAGGGTCGCGTACGCCTCGTTCTGTGAGCGGCGCAAGCTTGTATAGACCGCCTCGCCGACCCCAGGGGCGAGGAACCACCAGAGGGCTGCCGGGGGCCGGCCCCGCTCTACCGGAAGGGCGCCGCCGCTCAGCACCAGGCGCTCGACGAGATCGGGGCGGCCCAGGGCGAGCCGTTGCGCCACCGCCGCGCCCAGCGAGCTCCCGACCAGCGTGGCACGCTCTACCCCAAGCGCTGCCAGCAGCTGCGCGACGGTCTGGGCGAAGAACACCAGGGTGTAGGCCCGGCGCGGGTGGTCGCTGCGCCCGAAGCCGGGGAGATCCAGCGCGATCACCCGATGGGTCGCAGCGAGTGGGTGCAGGACGTGCCGCCAAGTGTCGGCCTCATCGCCGAGTCCGTGGATGAGCACGAGCGTGGGCGCGGCGGGGTCGCCGGCCTCGAAGTAGTGGATACGTAGGCCCTGCGCAAGGGTGATCGTACGGCTCAGCGGCGCGAGATCCGGCGGAGGCGCCATTAGCGCTGCGGTGCTCATCGTGATCTCCAGACAGACGCTTGACGGTTAGACATTCAGGCCCAGGCTCAGCCAGAGCGCGCCGGCGGACAGCGAGAGTGCCACCGCCAGGGCGACCCCATCGGCCAGTCGCAAGGTCAGCACACGCCGTTTGGTGCGGCCCTGTCCACCGCGGTAGCAGCGCGCATGCATCGCCGCCGTCATCACCTCGGCGCGACCAAGCGCATTGATGAACAGGGGCACCAGGGTCGCGCCGATGGTGCGCGCCCGGGCCAGGATACTCCCCTGGTCGAAGGCGGCGCCGCGCGCCATCTGGGCCTTGATCAGCTGCTCCAGCTCGCCGATCAGCACCGGCACAAACTTCAGAGCCACCACCAGGGTCATCACCAGCTCGTTCACAGGCACGCCCACCCGTGTGAGCGGCTTTAGCATAATCTCGACGCCGTCAGCAAGATCCATCAGCGTCGTGGTGAACATCAGCGTCGTGGTCAGATGATAGAGCAGCACAACACGCACCACCATCACCGCGCCCTGGCGCACGCCGGCCCAGGAGAACGACAGGAGCCACCAGCTCCAGAGGGTCTCTTCGGGCGACGCCCGGTAGAAGAGCGCCTGGAAGATGAACAGGAAGAGCATGGTGGTGATCAGCAGCCGGAGGCCGCGGAGCGTATAGCCGAGCGGGATGCGGCCCACGACCTGGATGAGCGCCGCCGCCAGCAGGCCCACCGCCAGCCCGCCCGGGGTGCGGCAGAGCATCAGCGCGGTCATCAGTACGGCGACGCTCGACAGCTTCGTCCGCGGGTCCAGCCGGTGGAGCGGCGAGCCCAGGTTGAGGTACTGGCCGAAGGTGACGGCACGCGAGATCTCAAAGCTCATACGCACGCTCCTCAGCAAGCGCAAGCTGGTCGGGCTCCGGCTCGTGGGCGGGAAGGCCGGGGCTGAGTCGCTGGAGCAGCGCGGCCTCCAGCTCATCGAGGTCGAGGATCGTGGTGGGAAGATCGGGGCAGACCGCGCGCAGCGCCAGGGCGATCGCGGCCGGCGCACCAAGCTCCAGCCCGAGGGCGGTGAGGCGCTCGGCCTGGCCCAGCAGCGCGCGCGGGGTCCCCTCAAGCGCCACGCGACCCTCGTGGAGCACCAGCACCCGGTCGGCCAGCGCGATCAGGTCGTCGAGGGCGTTGCCGACCAGGACCACCGTCAGCCCGAGCCGGCGCGTCAGGTCATGGATCAGGGCCACCAGCTCGCCACGGCCGCGCGGGTCGAGGCCGGCGACCGGCTCGTCGAGGATCAGCACGCGCGGCTGGGCCGCGAGCACGCCGGCCAGCGCGACACGCCGCTTCTGCCCACCGCTCAGGGCATGGATATAACGCAGCCGAAAGGTCTCGTAGTCCAGGCCGACATCGGTGAGGGCGCGGGCCACCAGGGCCCGTGCGATGGCTGGCGCCAGTTTCTTGCGGCGCGGCACATAGGAGACATCCTTGCCGACGGTCTCCTCGAACAGCTGGGCCTCGGGCTGCTGGAAGACGACCCCGACGGCCTCACGGAGCTGCGTGAGCGTGAACCCTGGCGCGGCCACGTCGCGCCCTTCGAAGAAGACCGAGCCGGCCGGCGCGCAGCGCAGCCCGTTCAAGAAATCGATCAGCGTGCTCTTGCCCGCCTGAGCGCTGCCGAGCACCGCCAGCGTCTCGCCCGGAGACAGGCGGCAGCTGAGGCCCCGCAGCGCGGGGCGCGCCAGCGGCGTGCCGTCGAGGTAGGTGAAGCGCAGGTCGCGCGTCTCGAGCAGCGGGGCGGCGGGGGCGGGCGGTGGGGGCGGGGGCGGCAAGGTAGGCGCGCTCGCGGTGGGTGGAACAGAGGCCGCGATCGCGGTCGTAAGCTCATCGGCCGTCAGCACCACTCCGGGGATGGCGATGCCGCGCGCCTGAAGCCTGTGTGCCAGGGCCGTCACGGGCGGCACCGCCAGACCAACCGACTCAAGCGTAGCGGCGTGGGCGAACACCTCGCGGGGCGAGCCATCGAGCAGCACGCGCCCGCCGTCGAGCACGATCACCCGGTCGAAGCCGACCACCTCGTGAATAAAGTGGGTGATATGGACGATCGCCGTGCCCAGGCGCGCACGGAGGTCATAGAGCAGGTCGATCAGCTGGCGGGCGAGGCGCGGCGCGAGCATCGTCGTCGGCTCGTCGAGGATCAGGTAGGCCGGCTGCATCGCCAGGACGCCCGCGATCGCCAGGCGCTGCTTCTCGCCGGCCGACAGCTCGCTGACCGGGGTCTGCCCCAGCGCCGCGAGCCCCAGCAGCTCCAGGGCATCGGTCACGCGCTGCTCGATCTCGTCCCGCGGCAGACCCAGGTTCTCAGGCCCAAACGCCACGTCGTCGATCACCGTGTTGGCGACGATCTGGTCATCGGGCCGCTGAAAGACCATCCCGACCCGCCGGCGCACCTCCCAGATCGTCTCGGGCTGGTAGGCCAGCCCATCGACGATGACCTCGCCAGCGGTGGGGTCGAACACCGCGCAGAGCAGCCTGGCGAGCGTACTCTTGCCGCTGCCGTTATGGCCGATGATCGCCACCAGCTCGCCGGGCGCGATCCGTATGCTGACGCGGTCCAGGGCCGTGATCGCGTCGGTCTGCCCAGCGTTGTACGTGAACGAGAGGGCGCGGGCTTCAAGCATAACTCACCTGTGGACGGCCCAGCGCCTGGTCGGCTGGGCCGCCCGCACTGCCGCTCGGGCTAAAACGAGGACTTGTCGCGGGGCGTCTGCTCGGTGGCGGTGACACGACCGGAGCGCACCAGCCGCACGCCACGTACCACCAGCGGGGTGAGGATCGCGGCCAGGACCAGCTCCACGAGCGCCTGCGGGATGATCGTCACCACCACGGCGGCGGGGATCAGCCCGAAGAGGACCAGGCCGCCGACCACCAGGATCGTGTTCGTCAGCGTGCCGACGACGCCCGCGGTCGCGGCCGCCAGATCCTCGTTCACCTTCTGCAGGCTGCGGTAGGCCAGCCAGGAAGTGATCCCGATCAGGATGCGCGGCACCACCGAGATCAGCGGGTTGGCGAACAGGGGGCCGCCCTGGATCAGACTGAAGATGCCAAAGATCAGGCCGACGAGGGAGCCGACCAGCGGCCCCTCCAACACGGCGCCGATGATCACCGGGACGTGGAGGATGGTCGCATCCCCGCTCAGGTTCGGCACCGGGATGTAGCCAAGGCGGGTGACCGAGAGGACGATGGCAATTGCGCCCAGCACCCCAGCCGTGACGATCTGACGCGTGTTCAGCGTGATGAGCTGCTTCCGTGCGACGGCAGACATGGCCTCTCTCCTTACTCAGATGTAGCGGTCAAGATGGGCTTGATTATAGCGAGGTTTGTGATATAGTCAAGTAAGTCGATAAAATAAGTCAATAAACCTCCTACTGAGCGGCTCTCGCCAAGCCACCCACGCCCGTGTCACTCATCCAGCTTGCCCTTGGCTGGCCGTCGCGCTGCTGCTCGTTGCGGGCGCGCGCCACGCGCAGCGCCATAGCAAGCGTGGTCACAACCAGGGCAAGATCGTGCTCGAGGTGATCGGCGAGCAGGCTCAGACGGAAGGGAGAGGCTGAATGGGAACGATACGCGCAGTGGTGGTGACCCCGGACGCCCCTGGTCGCCTGGCGCTTGGACAGATCGCGGCCCCGACACCAACGCCGTCCGAGGCCCTTGTGCGGGTCGCCGCGGTCTCGCTGAACCGGGGCGAGGTGCGCCGGGCCCAGAGCGCGGCGGCCGGCGCGCTGATCGGCTGGGATCTGGCGGGGGTGGTCGAGCGCGGCGCCGCCGACGGCTCAGGCCCGCCATCCGGCGCCCAGGTGGTCGGCACGCTCGCAACCGGGGCCTGGGCTGAGCTTGTCGCGGTGCCGACCCACGCCCTGGCCCGACTGCCCGAGACCGTGAGCCTGACCGAGGCGGCAACCCTGCCGATCGCCGGGCTGACCGCCCTGCACGCCGTCGCCCAGGGTGGCGCTCTGATCGGGCGCGCGGTGCTGGTCACCGGGGCCTCGGGCGGGGTCGGCCACTTCGCGGTGCAGCTCGCCCAGGTGGCGGGGGCATACGTGGTTGGCCATGTGCGGTCAGCCGCGCGGGTGGCGGCCGTGCGCGAGACCGGGGTCGCCACCGTGGTCGTGGGCGCGGACGTGCGCGCCGCAGAGGAGCACGGGCCTTACCACCTGGTGATCGACGGGGTTGGCGGCGAGACCCTGTCTCAGGCTCTGACGCTGCTTGCACCCGAGGGTACGGCCGTCAGCTACGGGCGCACGGTCGGGCCAGGCGTCGAGCTCGATCTGGGCGCATTCTTTAGTGCGGGCGGGCTGCGGCTGTACGGCCTCTGGATCTTCCACGAGCTGCGCCGCGAGCCGGCCGGGGTTGGGCTGGCGCGCCTCATTCCGCTGGTCGAGGCGGGCCGGCTGCGCCCCCACATCGCCCTCGAGACAGGTTGGGCTGATGTCGGCGAGGTGGCCCAGGGCCTGCTCGATCGCGACTTCCCCGGCAAAGCGGTGCTGCTGATCGACTGACCCGCCTCAACCCCAACTGCGGGAGCATCTGATGCACGAGTGGCTCGCCATCGCGCGTGAGCCGGCGGTGGTGCACCGGGCGCGGCGCATCGCCCTGATCGTCGGCACGCTGCTGATCACCATCAACCACGGGGATGCGCTGCTGCATGGCGAGCTCAGCCTGCTCCGTCTGGGACAGATGGCGCTCACCGTGCTAGTGCCCTACTGTGTCTCGACCATCTCGAGCGTCGGGGTGCTGCGCGAGCTACGCCGCGATAGCGCACGGTAGGCTGTCAGCCCTGGCCCTGGTGTGCCCACTGCTCGACTCGGCGCAGCAGCACGTTCGCCCCAATCGCCAGGAGCGCCACCGCGAGCGCGCCGGCGACGATCTTCTCGTGGTTGCTAGTGCGCACCCCATCGAAAAGCAGCGTCCCCAGCCCGCCCGCGTTGACAAACGCCGCGACGGTGGCGATCGCGATCGTCGAGAGCGTCGCGATCCGCAGACCCGCCAGCATCAGCGGCAGCGCCAGGGGCAGCTCGACCCGCGCCAGGCGCTGCCAGCCGCTCATTCCCATCCCGCGCGCCGCCTCGATCACTGCGGGCTCGATCCCGACCAGCCCAACGACGACGTTGCGCACCAGGACGAGCTGCGCGTAGATCACCAGAGTAACGACGGCGGGCCAGTAGCCCAGCCGCAGCACGGGGATCAGCAGCACCAGCAGCGACAGGCTTGGGATCGTATAGAGCACGCCGAAGACGCCCAGCACCGGCCCACGCAGCCAGGCGACGCGCGCCAGCAGCACGCCGGCCGGCAGGGCGATCACCGCAGCGATCGCGATGGCCGAGCCGGTGAGCCAGAGGTGCTGGAGCAGCAGCGCGCCGACAGAGCGCCAGTTCTCGATCAGGTAGCCCATCAGGATCCTCGGTTATGCCGCAGGCGCGGGTGCCGGCGTCTCGCGCACGACGGCAGTGGGCGGGAGGATAGCGCACAGGTCGGCAAGGGTGAGCCGGCCGATCTCGTAGCCGTCATCGACGACCGGCAAGCTCGCCGCCCCACTGCCAAGGATCTGGGTCAGCGCAAAGCGCAGATCGTCCTGGGGGCGCAGCGGCGGCTGAGCGACGCTCGGCGCGATGGCGGACGGGCGCGCGCTCCCCAGGGCTGCCGCCACCGGCATCAGGCTCAGGTGGCGCAGCACATCGTCGGCGCCGGTCAGCTGCTCGACAAAGCGGTCGCCGGGCCGCGTGAGGATCGCCAGCGGGGTGTCGACCTGCACGATCCGCCCCTCGTTCATCACCATGATGCGATCGGCCAGTCCCAGCGCCTCTTCGATGTCGTGGGTGACGAAGATGATCGTCTTGTGCAGCTTGCGCTGGATGCTGAGCAGCTCGTCCTGCAGGCGGGCGCGCGTGATCGCGTCGAGGGCGCCGAAGGGCTCGTCCATCAGCATGATCGCCGGGTCGGCCGCCAGGGCGCGGGCCAGGCCGACCCGCTGCTGCTGGCCGCCCGAGAGCTGGCGCGGGTAGCGCCGCCGAAACTCGCGCGGCAGCCCTACCAGATCGAGCAGCTCGTCGATGCGGGCCTCGATCCGCGGGCGCTCCCAGCTGAGCAGCCGGGGCACCACCGCGATATTCTGCTCCACCCGCAGGTGCGGGAAGAGGCCGGTCTGCTGGATGGCGTAGCCGATCCGCCGCCGCAGCTGGGTCGCGGGCATGCTCCGCGCCTCGACGCCGTCGACCAGCAGCCGGCCGGCGGTCGGCTCATACAGCCGATTCAGCATCTTGAGCAAGGTCGTCTTGCCGCAGCCCGAGGGGCCAAGCAGCACGACGAACTCCCCTGGCTCCACCGCAAAGCTGACCCCGTCAACCGCCGGGCGCGCCTCGTTCGAAAACTGCTTCGTCAGGCCCTCGGCGCTGATACTGCTCATTGCTGCTCCGGTACAGCCGGGGCGAGCGCGGATGCGGGCCAAAGGTGACGCCACCTTTGATCCACAGGGGCGAGCGTGTCGTCCCCTGGCGCGCCCGGCCGGTGCCCTTTTGCCGCCATGGCTTGGCGGCTCCACCAGCCC
>JAAXUL010000002.1 GCA_013336035.1 Chloroflexales bacterium | reverse complement strand
CGGGGCTGTTCAGGAGCACCGCGACTGGCTCGCGCCCGGCGCCGAGGGTGCGGGCCATCGCCACGGCCTCGGCGGGCAGCGGCACGCCAGTGGCCTGGAGCAGCAGGCCGCCCAGGGCCATGGCCCCTAGACCGCCAACGATCATGCCGAGAGCCGCGGCGATCTGCAGGGGCCGGCCGCCCAGCCCCTTGCGGACGCGGTCGGTCAGCCACAGCATTAGCTCGCTCACGCTGGGGCCCGCCATAAATGCCAGAAGGAAGCCCCAGAAGCTGGTCAGCACGAAGATGCCCATCGCCGTCAGCAGGCCCATGGTCGCCACACCGATCACCGCTACAGCCAGCAGGCCCAGGTGCCGGCCGCGCGACGGCGCCCTGACGGCCGGCAGCGGGATTATCAGCGAAGCCAGCGGCGGCGCCATCGACACATACTCGACCTCGGCCACGACCGGCGCCGCCTGGGCCGCGCGGGGGCGGATGAGGGCGCCAGTGGCGAGCAGCGCGTCGATCTGGGCGATACTCTCGTGCGCGTCCGCGCAGCCAGGGTCAATAGCCAGAGCCCGCTCGTAGAGGCCGCGACGCTCTCGCAGCACGGCCGCCGTGGCGGCGAAGCCTAGCCAGGCCTCGACGCTCATCGGGTCGATCTCAGTGGCGTTGCGGAAGTAGCGGCGCGCACGCAGCGTGTCGCCAACCAGCGCGGCGGCCCGGGCTGTCTCCAGCAGGTCGGTGAAGGCGGGACTAGTCGTGGTGGTCATGATCTGTCCAGGGAGTTGTGCCAGAGTTCGTGTCGGTGTGACCCGGCTATCCTAACAGGGGGTCGCGGTTAGCGCAAATAGCCTATCGGTCCGCAATAGGCATAGCCCGCTATATGCTACAATCTTTCCCGGTCATCCCTGCTACTACTAACGCCTTGCGCAGGCGCCCGACAAAGGAGTCCACCCCAATGAGTGAGAGCTTCCGCATCGAAAAGGATTCGCTCGGCGAGATGCAGGTCCCGGCAGACGCCCTTTATGGCGCTCAGACCCAGCGGGCCGTTCTCAACTTCCCCGTCAGCGGCCTGAAGCCCTACCCCGCCTTTGTGTGGGCCCAGGCCGCCGTTAAGCGGGCCGCCGCCGAGGTCAATCGCGACCTGGGCCTGCTGGACGCCAGCCTCGCCGATGCGATCATCCAGGCCGCCGACGAGGTTCTCGCCGGCAAGTGGCAGAGCCAGTTCGTCGTCGACCCCTTCCAGGCCGGCGCCGGCACCTCGCACAACATGAATCTGAACGAGGTGATCGCCAACCGCGCCAGTCAGATCCTCGGCTTTGCCCTCGACGACGCCAAGAAGCCGGTCAGCCCCAACGACCACGTCAATATGGCCCAGTCGACCAACGACACTATCCCCACCGCTATCCGCCTCGGCTGCCTCTGGCGCCTGCCCGATCTGCTTGCCGCCATCGACGACCTCGCTGACGCCCTCGAGGCCAAGGCGCAGGAGTTCGACGATGTGGTCAAGTCGGGCCGCACCCACCTGCAGGACGCCGTGCCCGTGCGTCTCGGCCAGGAGTTCGGGGCCTACGCCCTGGCTGTGCGCAATGACCAGGAGCGCATCCAGGCCGCCGCCGAGCGCCTGCGCCGTCTCGGTATCGGCGGCACCGCCACCGGCACCGCCCTCAACGCCCACGTCGAGTACCATCAGCGTATGGTCGAGAAGCTCTCGGAGCTGACCGGCCAGGGCCTGCGCAGCTCGGGCAACCTGTTCGAGTCGATGCAGAGCATGGCCGACCCGGCCGACTTCTCGGCCAGCATGCGCAGCCTCTGCATCACCCTCGTGCGCATCGCCAACGACTTCCGCCTGCTCAGCTCGGGCCCGGCCACCGGCCTCGATGAGATCCGCCTGCCCGCCGTGCAGCCCGGCTCGAGCATCATGCCCGGCAAGGTCAACCCTGTGCTGGCCGAGATGCTCAACATGGCCTGCTTCCACGTCCAGGGCTGCGACCTGACCGTCAGCCTGGCCGCCCAGGCCGGCCAGCTCGAGCTGAACGTGATGATGCCGATCATCGCCCATAATCTGTTCGAGATGATGCACGTGCTGATCGGCGCCGTCAACGCCTTCACCACCAAGTGCGTCGTTGGTGTCACCGCCAACCGCGAGAAGGCCGAGGGCTGGCTGGCTAAGAATGCCATCCTGGTCACGGCCCTCAACCCCGTGATCGGCTATCTCAATGGCGCCGCCGTCGCCAAAGAGGCCATGGCCACCGGCAAGACGATCAAGGAGGTCGTGGTCGAGAAGGGCCTGCTCTCCGGCGAGGAGGTCGACAAGCTGATCGACGCCCGCACGCTCACCGAGGGCGGCATCCAGGGCATCGCCGCCGCCGGGTAGCGCGCGGTGGCCATCGTCTTCCGACCTGGACAACGCGACGGGGGAGGCATATGTGCCTCCCCCGTCGCGCTTTGCGTCGCCCCTTATGGGGTTGTCAAGGAACAGGACCCCCGGGTATATAGACTGGGCCGGCGGCAAAACGTATAATCATAGTAGGCGCGTGCAGGCGTGCTGCGCGTGTGCAAGACCCTCTCTATTCCCACACAGTTCGTCACAGCTCTGAGAGGTATGCTATGTTTCGCCCAGGCCATCTTATCGCTGCGATCGCCCTTGTCGCGATCGCTCTTGTCGCCTTTGCCGCGCCAACCCAGGCCGGTCGCAAGCAACCCACTGGCCCGATCATCGTCGACACCGATATTGGTGTCGATGACGCCCTTGCCATCACCTGGCTGCTCGGGCAGCCCAACGTCGAGATCGTCGGCTTCACCACTGTCGTCGGGAACACCAGCGGTGACCACGCTACCCGTAACCTCCTGACCCTCGTCGCTGCGGCGGGCGAGCAGTACCCCGTGACCGTGGGCGCCGCCGATCCGCTCGAGCTGTCGCGCACCCGCACCGGGGCCCTCATCCACGGCCCTGACGGCCTCTGGTTTGCCCAGCGGCCCGCCGATATCGCGGGGCTGCCCACCGATGCGCCGGCGGCCCTGGCGGCGGCGGCCCGCGAGCACCCCGGCCTGACTATCGTAGCCCTCGGACCGCTGACCAATGTGGCCCGCGCTATCGCGGCCTACCCGGCCGATATGGCTGGCGTGCGCCTGGTGGCCCTCGGCGGCGCCCAGCGGGGCGGAAATCGCACCCCCGTGGCCGAGTTCAATATCTACGCCGACCCCGACGCCCTGGCGGCGGTCCTCGCCAGCGACATGCAGGTCGAGCTGGTCACCCTCGACGCCTTCAGCCAGGTGACGGTCAACCCCGAGCAGCTGATCAGGCGGCTCGGCCGGCGTGGCGATGCGGTCGGCGCGCTGCTGGCCCAGTCCTTCGGGGCCTATGTGCGGGCGCAGCAGATGCAGGGTGAGGCGGGGCGGGCCGCCATCCCCGACGCGGCCGCCGCGGTCTATGCCCTCTACCCTGATCTGGGCGGCGCCCAGAGCGCCCTGGTGAAGGTTGTCGTCGATGATGGCCTGGCCCGCGGACAGACCGTGATCGCGGCCGACCTCGCCAATCGCATCCCCATGATCGCCGATGACGCCGAGCTTTCGGCCCTGGCCGACCAGGCCTTCACCCCGGGCTCCGATATGAACGCCGCCCTTGGCGCCATCCTTCTGCGAGAGCCCGACAACGCCCAGGTGATCCTCGACCTTGATGAAGGAGCTGTCTTGCGACTGTTCGAACGAGACCTGCTACGCTAGACCCTGAGGGCGCCGGTGTCACCGGCGCCCTCAGCTTTTCACACCTTGTCGGAGCGCTATGAACTCTCTCAGTGATGTCCTGCTTACAGACCTGCGCTGCCAGATCGCCGATCTGGGCCGGGCTGGTGGCCTGATCTCGGCCTCGATCTACGACACTGCCCAGGTCCTGCGGCTTGCGCCCCCGGACGAAGAGGTCTGGCCCGCTATAGAGTGGCTGCTGGCTCAGCAGCGCGCCGACGGAGGGTGGGGGAGCCCGGCGGTGCCTCTCGCTCGCGCGGTGCCCACCCTGGCCGCCGTGCTCACCCTCTACCGGTACGGCCAGCGCAGGTCCGTTCGCGAGGCCGCCGACGAGGGGCTCGCCTGCCTGCGGCGCGAGGCGAATCACTGGGTGGGCAACCTCCCCGACGATCTGCCGGTGGGCGTCGAGCTTCTCTTCCCGCGGCTCCTCGATGATGCCCGCGAGGCCGGGATCGCGCTGCCCACCGAGCTCTATCGTCCGCTGCTCGACCTGGGCGCCAGGCGGCGACAGCTGATCGCCCGCATGCCGCTCGCGCCTGGCACCACCGCTGTCCACTCGTGGGAGGCCTACGGGACCAGGCCCGATCCAAACTTGCTCGATGCCTCGGGGAGCGTCGGCCATAGCCCGGCCGCGACGGCGGCCTGGCTATGGCTGGCCTCTGGGCGTGCAGAGCTGGCAGTGTACGCCGAGGGCGCCCGCGCCTACCTTGAGCAGGCCGCCCACGCCACCCAGGTAGGCATCCCTGGAGTTGTGCCGACAGCCTGGCCGATCGACCGGTTCGAGCTGGCCTACGCTATGCACACCATCCTCGCCGGGGGCTACTTTGACCAGCCTGAGCTCCGGGCGGTGATCGCAACGAAGGTCGATGAGCTTGCCCGGGCTCTGCGGCCCGAGGGTCTAGGCTGTAGCGACGCCTTCGTCCCCGATGGGGACGATACGGCCGCGGCGGTCGCCGTGCTCGGGGCCAGTGGGCGCCCAGCGCCAGCGGCCGCCCTGACCCGCTTCGCCTGCGGCGCGAGCTTCTACTCGTACCTGGGCGAGCTCCAGCCCTCGCTGATCACCAGCGCGCGGGCTGTACAGGCTCTCACCATCTACGGTCACGATATGAGCGCCAGCCAGAGCTATCTCATCGAGCGGCAGAGCTGCGACGGGCGCTGGCAGCGCGATAAGTGGAACAGCTCGTGGCTGTACACAACCTACCAGGCGATGCTTGCTCTAGGCCCGAGCTTCAGCCACGAATCGCTGGCCAGGGCGCTCGATATCCTGCTCGACTACCAGCAGCCCGACGGATCGTGGTGTACTATAGACTCGTCCGAGCTGGAGGAGACAGCCTACGGCGTGCTGATCTGCCGGCTGGCCATGCGGCACGGCCTTGGCGGTGAGCGAGTTGCCGCGACGCTCAGCGTGGCCATGCGCTGGCTCTACGACCATTACCGCCCATTCAGCCCGCGCGCCAACCGCTGCTGGCTGGCGAAAGAGAACTACTCGCCGATCCGTATCTCACGGGTGATCGAGCTCGTAGCTCTGCTTCCGGAGCATGTGTGAGATGAGTCAGCCGACCCTCGATCAATTTCTCGCCTGCCCAGCCGAGGCTGTGGCCGCGGTGGCGCCCCAGGGCGTCATCTTCGCGGCCGGCGGCACCCGCCGCAGCGCCGCCCTTAGCGGCGTCGCACCGGACAGCACCGACTACGTGCGACTCTCGCGCGAGCGGATGGTTGACTGCTTCGCGCGCTTCTACCGGCTTGGGGTGCGCCATCTGTACACCAGCCTGCTACGGCCCGGGCAGATCGACGAGGTGGGGCCCTACCGCGAGCAGCTCATGCGCTGGGTCGTCTGGGGGCTGACCGGGCCCGAGGCCCTGGCCGACTACAGGCGTCACGGCTGGCGGGTGCGCCTGATTGGCGCCGGCGGCCTGCCCGAGCTCGAGGAGGCGGCCCACACCCTGGTGGAGGCGACGCCGGACACTGGCGGGCCCACCCTCTGGTTCCACGCCGCCGCTACCCGGAGCGCCCTCTGGCAGATGATGCTCGCGACCGCCCTTGCCGGCCAGGCCCGCACCCAGGCTGAGCTTATCCGCGCCATCTATGGCGAGGATGTGCCGCCGGCGCGGCTGCAGATCGGCTTTGGCAAGCCGCTGGTAACAAATGATATTGTTCCGCTGCTACTCTATGAGGAGACACAGTGCTACTGGGTTCAGCGCCCGGGCTACGATCTTGATGAGCTGATGATCCGGCGTATCATATACGACAGCATCTATCTGCGCTCGACCTGGGTGCAGGATAAATCGTCTCGCTATGCCGAGATCTCTGAGCATCAGGCTCTCTGGGAGAGTCGCGCTGTGCTGGGGGTCGGCCGCCGCGTAGGGGGGTTCTGGTATCCAGACCACGGGCAGGAGGTTGAGCCTTGAGAATCACGCAGCGGCAGGTTGTGCTGGCATTGCTCGGGCTGCTTGTCGCTATAACTTTTATCGTACTGATCATACAGATCGGCGCAGGGGCGACGGGGAGCATAATGGTGGCCAACGTTGTTGGGCTCCTGATGTTTTCTGTGCTGCTTGCGGCCTACTGGCGCGGGTGGGAGTACGCGCGCCACGCCACAGTGATCTTGATCACGCTTCTGATCAGCATCGCCACCCCGGAGCCCTACCTGACTGATCGGTTCACGCAGGCCGCGTTTATCCCGCCGGTGCTGGCGCTGATCCTGGTCAGCCCACTCTGGGTGCTGGGCAGCGCTACTAGCCTGGTTGTGATGCTTGCCGTGCGGGCCGGCGGCCGGGGGATCTACACCGACCCCATGGCTCTGGCGATCTATGCCCTGGTCGTCGGCGGGATCATCCTGGCTCGCCTGGTCACCGAGACGGCCCAGCGCGAGGCCGAGGCCCAGATGCAGCGAGCCGAAGAGGCCCTGGCCCAGAGCGAGGTCCGGGCCGCCGAGGTGGCCCATAAGGTCGCCGAGCTTGGGCGCCAGAATGACGAGCAGCGCCGCCTGATCGACCTGGTGGCGACCCTCGAGACTCCTGCCGTCGCCCTGGCCGAGGGGGTGCTGCTGGCCCCTGTGGTCGGCCATCTCGACAGTCGACGCGCCCAGATGCTGACCGAACGCCTGCTGCAAGAGGTGGGCGAGGCCCGGGCCCGTCTGGTGGTGCTTGATATTGCCGGCGTGTCAACGGTCGACAAGGGCGTGGCCCACGCGCTGCTGCGGGCCGTCCAGGCGGTGCGCCTGCTTGGCTGCGACGTGACAATCACCGGCATCTCGGCCAGCATCGCCACGACAATGACCCAGCTCGACATCAGCCTGACCGGTGTGCGCACCGCCCGCACCCCTCAGGAGGCCCTGCAGCAGGCTGTTGTCGCGGGGTCGCCGAGCGAGGCGCGCCAGAACTAATGGCGCGCCTCGGCGCGCCATCAGCTCTGGCACAGTGCTCCTACGCCACGCGTGTGCCGCAGTTGGGGCAGAACATCGCTGTGGCCGGCATCTGGAAGTTGCAGACGCCGCAGATCTTCTGGCTGGGCGCCTCGGGCGGGGGCGGCGCCGGCTGGTCGTAGCTGATCGGCACCTGCTGGGCCGGTGCTGCGCCCACTGGGGGCGGGGGCTCTACGAAGATTTCTGCCTGGGCGCCCTTCAGCTCTTCCTCTTTGGCCAGCAGCGAGGCCCGCAGCTGGTCGACGGCGTGGGCCAGCTCGGCCAACGTCGCCGAGCTGATCTGGCCGGCCCGCTGAAGCTCGTAGGCCCGCTGGCCCATCTCGCCGAGCTTCCCGTCGAGCTGGCGACGAAACTCGTTCACCTCGCCCTGCAGGCGCGTGGTCTTCTGAAACTTCTCGGCCTCGAACTTGGCCCGGTCGACCCCCTGCGAAATTTGCTTGCTTAGCTGATCTAAGAATCCCATCGGGACGCCTCCCTGGACGTTGTTACAGGACTGTCGTGTGTCCGAGGATATGACGCGCCGTCGCTCGCGCTGGATGCAGCAAGGCCATTGTAGCACAGGGCTCACCGGTGAGCCGCTACGAGTACTTATCGTAGTCTCGCGATTGGACGCAAGTACTATGGACGTCCCGGGAGGGCGAGGGTACCATTCATATGGCAGGTGCAACGCACCATCCCACCATCGAAAGGACCTGCCGTGACGCAGACGCTCCGTTTCACCCCCACCACCACTGACGCCGCGAGCCAGCTGATCGACCTGCTCGAGCGTCACCGCGACCGCTGCCCCTACCTCGAAGAGGACCTGGCCCGCTATCGTACGCTCTCAGCAACGCTTGCCGATCAGCGCTGCCGCGGCGAGCATGCCCTTGGCGCGTGGCGCACGGCCCTGGCACGGCGATGGGACTGCGAGGTCGCCGCCCAGCGTGTATACAGCGCGGTGCAGCGCCAGCTTGGTGCCTGTTATGGCGATGACCCGGCCTACGGCCAGCTGATCGCCCCCGCTCAGCCCGCGGCTGTGGGCACCCCGGGCGCGCTGCTTCGCGAAGTGCGCCGCCTCGAGGCCGCCCTCGAGCTGCTCGCCCCCCGCCCACAGTTCGCCGACGAGGGACGCGCCCGCCTGCGGGCCGCCGCCAATGATCTGGCCGCCGCGATCGAGCAGACTGACCGCTACGAGGCTCTGCGCCGCAGCGCGCTGGCCGAGCAGCGCGTCGTCGCGAGCCTGCTCGAGCGGGCCTGCGCGCGCGCGCGCCGCGCCCTCGCCAAGCACATGCCGGATGCGGATCTGGCCTAGCCCCTCTCAAGGCTGTGGGCTCGTAAAAGAACCCTTTCGCCGACGAGCCCGCCGCCTTAGCCGCTGGGCGCGCTCTTCGGGGGCCTGAGGGCCCCGGCTAAGTGTGCGAAGGCCGCCCGCGCGGCCTGGCGGAAGTCACTCTCGAGCCCTATGCGCTATCGCGGGAGGGTCGCCCTCCCGCTTTGTTATGCCGCGGGCGCCAGCTGGGCCAGCCGCTCGCGCAGCATCGCCACCCGCGCCGAGTTGCCGCTCTCCTCGCCGAGCTTCGCGAGCTGATGCTTCTTCTGCGCCAGCTCGGCGCATGTCGCGTAGAACTGGCGCGCCGCGCGGCCGCGTATCCGTGCGCCCATCTGCCCGCCGAGCGAGCAGGCGGTGGCGTACTGAGCCGCGCTGATCGTCCCAAGGGCCACCTCTTCGCGCAGGTACGCCGTCATCCAGCGGCGCTCGCGCAAGATCGCCCAGACCACCACCCCGAGAGCCACACCCCACCCCAGCCAGTCGACCACAAGCGTCGCCCCCAGCCCGGCCAGGCCCAGGCTGGCCCCGAGGAGGGTCGCCATAGTGTTGTGGAGCCCGTGGAGGAAGATAGCCGTCATGAGGCCGAGAAGGGGAAAGATGAGCCTGTTGCCCGGCCCGCGGCGCAGGCGCCCCACGGCTAGCCCGATCCCGGTGAAGGCCGTGTAGACGGCGTGACCCCACCCGCCCAGGAGCACGCGCAGCACAAAGAGGGCGACCATCGAGCTGTAGCCGCCCTCCTGGTAGCCCAGAAAGTAGAGGTAGAGCACGTTCTCGGTGGCGGCGAAGCCCAGGGCGGTGATCGCCCCATAGACAATGCCGTCGAGGACCGAGTCAAACTCGTAGGGGAAGGCGATGAAGATGATCGCCACGGCCAGGCCTTTGAGGGTCTCCTCGACGATCGGCGCGAGCAGGGTGGTGCCGGCAAGATCGGCGAAGGCCTCGTTGCCGACGAGGGCCCCGACCCCGAGCTGTAGCACCGAGGTCCAGATGATCGCGCCGATCGTGGCCACGACGGCGCCCCAGGCGAAGGCCCCGAAGAGCAGCCTGGCCGGCTCTTTCTCGAAGCGGTCGAGCCAGTAGACGATCGCGGCGTAGCAGAGGGCGGGGATGAAGCTGAGCAGGACTGCTACGAGAAACGCCATCAGAGGACCCCTTTCGTGCTGGGGATGGCGTCGGCGAGGCGCGGGTCCGGGCGGGTGGCGGCATCGAGGGCCCGGCCGAGGGCCTTGAAGATCGCCTCGACCTTGTGGTGGTCGTTGCGCCCGTAGAGCACCTGGGCGTGAAGGTTGAGCCGGCCGTGGGTGGCGATGCTCTCGAGCAGGTGGAACACCAGGTCGGTGCCGAGCTGGCCGACGCGCGGCGTGGCGAACTCGGCCTGCACCACGCAGTACGGGCGCCCCCCGAGGTCCACGGCCACCAGGGCCAGGGCCTCGTCCATCGGCACGAAGCTATGGGCGGTGCGCACGATGCCCCGTCGCTCGCCGAGGGCCTGGTCGATGGCGCGCCCCAGGCAGATGCAGGTATCCTCGGCCGTGTGGTGCTCGTCGACATGCAGGTCGCCCCGGGCGCTGACGCTCAGGTCGAAGAGGCCGTGCCTGGCCCACAGGGTCAGCATGTGGTCGAGGAAGCCGACCCCGGTGCTGATCGCGGCCTGGCCGCCGCCGTCAAGGTTGAGGGCGAGGCTGATCTCGGTCTCGCCGGTGGTGCGGCTGATCGTGGCGGTGCGCTGGCTCATCACTCGGCCCTGTTCAGGCTGCGCTCGGCGGAGAACCCCTCGGGGTAGCGGCGGCGAAGCTTCTCGATATTCTCGGCCATCACGTCGCCCAGCTGCAGGCCCAGGGCGTCGCAGGCCAGGGCGGCGTACCAGAGCACGTCGCCGAGCTCTTTGCGCAGCGCGACCTCGTCGAGGGGGTGCGCGTGGAAGCGCCATTTCTTCAGCGCATCCGCGAACTCGCCCGCCTCGCCGCAGAGGCCAAGGGCGGCGTTGAGCAGCCGGTCGTCGCGCTCGCGGCCGGGGGCCTCGGTGCGCAGGGCGAGGCGCTGGTAGTCGTTTGCATCCATCACTTGATCAGCTCCATCAGCTCTTTGAAGACGGCGCCGTTGGTGCTGATGGCCTCGTTGCCCTCGACCGTAGCGACGCCCTGCCAGTCGGTGAAGGTGCCCCCGGCTTCCTCGAGGATGGGCAGGAGCGCGGCGGCGTCCCAGATATTCATGGCCGGGTCGAGGGCCACCTCGGCGCGGCCGGTGGCGACCAGCAGGTACCCGTAGCAGTCGCCCCAGGTGCGGAAGAGGCCGCAGGCCTCGAGGATGCGCTGGAAGCGCTCGGCCTTGCCGTAGCGCTCGTAGCGGTGGGCGACCGTGGCCACCACCAGGCCCTCGCCCAGGCTGGGCACCTGCGAGACGCGGCACGGGCGGCCGTTCCACCAGCAGCCGTGGCCCTTGGCCGCGTAGACGACCTCGCCCATGGCGGGCACATTGACCGCGCCGACAACCGGCTGGCCCTCGCGCAGCAGGCCCACCATCACGCCGTAGAGGGGCACGCCGCGCACGAAGGTCTTGGTGCCGTCGATGGGGTCGAGGATCCAGCGGTAGGTGGCGCCCTCGCCGCCGGTGAGGCCCTCCTCCTCGCCGAGGATGGCGTGGTCGGGGTAGCGGGCGCTGATCGCGGCCCGCAGGAAGGCCTCGGACTCGCGGTCGGCGACAGTAACGGGTGACTCGTCGGCCTTGCGGTCGATGGCTAGCTCGCCCTGGAAGTAGCGCAGGGTGATCTTGCCGGCCTGCCAGGCGATCTGGTGGGCAAAGTCAAGCAGCTCGCGCAGCTCGTCGGCCATGATATGGGTCCTCTGGAGAAAGGGTCGATGTCAGTCGGGCCTAGTGTACCACGGTGGCGCCCCGCGGCTCACGCAAGCTCGCGCAGCGCCCCAAGCAGCGCCTCGCTCTGCTCGGGGGTGCCCGCGCTGACGCGGATATAGTCGCGCAGCAGGGCGCTGTGGTAGTAGCGCACCAGCACGCCCTGGCGCTCGAGGGCCTGCTTCAGCTCGCCGGCGCTCCGGCCGTCGACGCGGCAGAGGATGAAGTTGGCGGCGCTGGGGTGGGGGCGCAGGTAGGGCAGCTCGGCCAGGAGGGGCAGCAGGCGCTCGCGCTCGGCCACGATGCGGGCCACATTGCCGAGCAGGTGGGCGCGGTCCTCGAGCGAGGCGATGGCGGCCTCCTGGCCAGCCACGCTCACATTGTAGGGCTGCTTGATCTTCCAGAGCTGCTCGGCCAGCCAGGGGGGCAGCAGGCCGTAGCCGACGCGCAGCCCGGCCAGCCCCGCCCACTTGCTGAAGGTGCGCAGGACGGCCAGGTTCTCG
Organism: Chloroflexales bacterium; assembly: GCA_013336035.1. GTDB lineage: Bacteria > Chloroflexota > Chloroflexia > Chloroflexales > Chloroflexaceae > CAIWXH01. Next base: position 21,207 of record JAAXUL010000002.1, on the reverse strand, counting down.
TGCCGGCCCGCCCAGGGCGCGAAGCCCTGGCCGACCCCCGCGAACTCGACGTAGGCCTCGTCGACGACCACCAGCAGGGGCAGGCGCAGCAGGCGCTCTAGATCCTCGGGCGGCATCAGGTTGCCGGTGGGGTTGTTGGGCGAAGTGAGGAAGAGCACCTTGGCGCCGCTGGCCGCGGCGGCCTGCTCGATCGCCGGGAGGTCGAGCGAGAAGTCGGCGCGGCGCGGGGCGCGGATCACGCGCCCGCCGCAGACGCCGGCGTCGAAGCTGTACATGCCGAAGGTGGGCGGGCAGTCGATCACGGCATCGCCGGGGGCGATGCAGAGGCGCAAGATAAGGTCGATCAGCTCGTCGGCGCCGGCGCCGACCAGGATGCGCTCGGCGGGCTGGCCGGTGTACTCGGCCAGGGCGGCGCGCAGCCGGGTGTGCCCCGGGTCGGGGTAGATATGGTAGAACGCCTCGCCGGCGAGGGCCGCCAGGGCCTTCGGCGAGGGGCCGTAGGGGTTCTCGTTGGCGTCCATCTTCACCAGCCGCTCGATCGGCAGCCCCAGCCGGGCGGCCAGCACATCCAGCGGCAGGATCGGCGTGTACGGCTCGAGATCGGTGATCTCGGGGCGGATCAGGCTCGCGGCGGTGAACATCGATCCCTCCTGGTGCTTAAGGCGACCCCAGTATAGCATGGCCTAACCACGCCTTATGTCGCGCCTCTCTGCTACAATACTATGCGATCCACCCGAGCGAGAAGGAGCGTACCATGACCCAGACGGTGGACCTGCTGCTGACCGGCGGCACCGTGGTGACGATGGACGCGAGCTGGACGATCGTGCCCGATGGGGCCGTCGCTGTCCAGGGCCGCCAGATCGTCGCCGTCGGCCCCGCCGCCGAGCTTGCCGACCGCTTCACCCCCCGCGAGACGATCGACTGTACGGGGTGCGCGGTCATCCCCGGCCTGATCAACGGCCACGCCCACGTGCCGATGAGCCTGCTGCGCGGCATGGTTGCCGACCAGCAGCTCGACGTCTGGCTATTTGGCTATATGTTTCCCGTCGAGAGCCAGTTTGTCGACGCCGAGTTCTGCTACGTCGGCACGCTGCTCTCGTGCGCCGAGATGCTGCGCGGCGGCACGACGACCTTCGTCGATATGTACTACTTCGAGGAGCAGGTGGCCCGCGCCGCGGATGAGGCCGGCATGCGCGCCATCTGCGGCCAGACCGTTATGCGCCTGCCCACCCCCGACGCCGCCTCGTTCGACGAGGGCCTCGAGCGGGCCCGGCGCTTTATCGAGGCCTGGCGCGACCACGAGCGCATCGTGCCCACCGTCGCCCCTCACGCCCCCTACACCTGCACCGACCGCATCTACCGCGAGGCCTCGGCCCTCTGCCGCCGCTTCGGCGTGCCCCTGGTCACCCACCTCTCCGAGACGGCTCGCGAGGTAGAGGAGAGCATCAGGGAGCGCGAGGTGACGCCCATTCGCTACGCGAAGCGGGTCGGCGCCTTTGACGTGCCCTGCATCGCCGCGCACTGTACGCACGCCACCGAGGACGATATGCGCCTGCTGCGCGAGGCGAAGGCCGGCGCGGTGCCCTGCCCCACCAGCAACCTGAAGCTGGCCAGCGGCATCGCCCCGTACCGCCGCCTGATCGACTCGGGCGTGCGCACGGGCCTCGGCACCGACGGCCCGGCCTCGAACGATGACCAGGACATGTTCACCGAGATCCAGCTGGCCGCCCTGCTGCCCAAGGGCGTGAGCGGCGACCCCACGGCCGTGCCGGCCCGCGAGGCCCTGGCCCTGGCCACCTGCTGGGGCGCGAAGGCGGTGCACCTCGACCATCTGGTGGGCTCGCTCGAGCTCGGCAAGCGGGCCGATATCGCCGTGATCGAGCTGGGCCGGCTCCACAGCGCGCCGCGCTACACCTACAGCCCCGAGGCCATCTACTCGTACCTGGTCTACAGCGCCCACGCGGCCGATGTTCGCGATGTGCTGGTGGACGGGCGCCTCCTGGTGCGTGGCCAGGCCCTGCTGACCCTCGACGAGGGCGAGATAATGAGGCGCTCGCAGGCCATCGCCGAGCGCATCAACGCCTTCCTGGCCAGCCGCGAGCGCGACCTGCTGGCCAAGATCATCGCCCTGGGCGGCGTGCGGCAAGCCGAGATCTTCGAGATCCAGGTCAAGGCCCTCCTCGGCCCCGGCGGCGAGCCGCAGGTCGAGCATATTCTGGCCAGCCCCCAGGTCGAGATCACCAAGGCCAGCGTGCGCACCCAGTACGACACCTACTTCCTCTTCAAGAACCGCGAGCGCATCCGCATCCGCGAGGACCACCGCACCGACCCGGGGGCGCGCCCCGAGCCGAAGTATACGGTCACGCTGATGGCCGAGGCGGTGCGCGGCGAGTACCCCCACGCCATCGTGCTCTCGCGGGCCCGCTACACGGCCCCCGCCGACCACACCGGGCGATTCTATCGCGAGTACTTCCAGCCCGACAAGGTGGTCGAGCTCGAGAAACGCCGCAAGCGCTGGCGGATCATGTACAAGGACCACGACTTCGCGATCAACCTTGATACCATGGTGGGCGGTGGCGCCAACCCCGGCCCGTACCTCGAGATCAAGACCCGCACATGGAGCAGCCGTGACGCCGCCGAGCGGGCTGAGCTGATCGGCGAGCTGCTCGCTCTGGCCGGCCTGGACGAGAGCGCCCTGGTGAAGCAGGAGTACGTCGAGATGGAGTAGCTCCGCCCCTGGGGGCGGCACCTCGGAGATGCTGTGAAACCGTTTCTGATCGGCCTGACCGGCGGGATCGCCTGCGGCAAGAGTACTGTGCTGGCGATGCTCGCGGCCCTGGGCGCCCGCATCATCGACGCCGACCGGGTGACCCACAGGGTCCAGCAGCCGGGCGCCCCCGCCTTCCAGCAGATCGTGGCCGCCTTCGGCGCCGGGGTGCTCAGCCCCAATGGCGCCCTCGACCGGCGCAAGCTCGGCGCGATCGTCTTCAGCGACCCGGCGAAGCTGCGCCAGCTCGAGCTGCTGGTCCACCCGGCGGTGCGGGCCGAGATCTGGGCCTTCATCGAGGAGGTTGGCCGGGCCGGCGGCTACGGCACGCGGCTGGGCGCCCTGCGCCGGCCCGTGGTCGTGATCGACGCGATCAAGCTGATCGAGTCAGGGTGGGTGAGCGAGTGCGCGCAGGTCTGGGTGGTGACCTGCCCCGAGGAGCAGCAGGTCGAGCGGCTGCGGACCACGCGCGGCATGAGCGAGGCCGAGGCGCGCCAGCGCATCGCCGCCCAGGCCCCCCAGGCCTCGCGTCTGCCCTACGCGACGGTGGTGATCGATAACGGCGGGTCCCAGGCTGAGACCCGCGCCCAGGTTGACGCGGCCTGGCAGACGGTGCTAGGCGCGGTGAGCGTGGGGTAGCCTTTACCCCGCCCACCGCGGCGCGCGCTTCTCGAGGAAGGCCCGCAGGCCCTCTTGCCCCTCGGGGCCGGTGCGGGCCGCGGCGATGGCGCCGACCACATAGTCGCGGGCCTCGGCGGGGTGCAGGCCTGTCACGGCCTCGATCAGGGCCTTCGAGGCCGCGATGGCCTGGGGGCCGCAGCGCAGCAGGTCGGCGACCAGGCGGGCCACGGCGGCGTCGAGCTGCTCGTCGGGCACGACCTCGTGGGCGAGGCCGATCGTGAGGGCGTGGTGGGCGCTGAAGCGCCGCGCGCTGACGAAGAGGGCCCGGGCATGCCCCGGGCCGATCTTGCGCACTACGGGGCGGGCGATCACCGCCGGCAGCAGCCCCAGGCGGGCCTCGCTGAAGCCGAAGCTCGCCCCTTCGGCGGCCACCACAAGGTCGCAGCAGGCCGCCAGGCCCACCCCGCCCCCCAGGGCCGCGCCGTGGACGCGACCCACCACCGCCACCGGCAGCGAATTTAGGGCCTCGAGCATGGCGTCGAGCCGCCCCGCGTCGGCCAGGTTCTCCTCATGCGTGTAGCCCAGGCTCTCGCGCATCCAGTTCAGGTCGGCCCCGGCGCAAAACGAGGGGCCCGCGCCCTGGAGCACCAGCACCCGTATGGCGGCGTCACGGGCCACCTCCTCGCAGGCCGCGTGCAGGGCGGTGATCAGCTCGGCGTTGAAGGCGTTGTGCAGCTCGGGCCGGTTCAGGGTCAGGGTGGTGACGGGGCCCTCGCGGGCCAGGGTCAGCAGATCAGACATCGATGCTCCCTCCAGCTACACCACAGGGATCTCTACTTCGCCCAGGACAGACTTCAGGATTGCCGCGGCGGTGCGCCCGCGCAGTGTGCTCTCGGGGTGTACCAGCAGGCGGTGGCGCAGCACCGGGCCTGCCAGGCCCTTCAGATCATCGGGGATGACGTAGTCGCGCCCAGCCAGGGCGGCGACGGCCTGGCCGGCGCGGAAGAGGGCCAGGGTGGCCCGCGGGCTGGCGCCAAGGGCCAGGTCGGGGTGGGCACGCAGGGCGTTCACCAGGCGCACCAGGTAGTCGCGCAGCGGCTCGGCGACGTGGACGCCCGATAGCGCCCGCTGGAGCTCGGGCAGCCGGGCTCCGTCGGCCACCGGGCCGAGGGCCTCGATGGGGTGGGCGCCCTCGAGGGCCCTGAGCATCGACAGCTCGTCGGCGGGCGTGGGGTAGCCCACGCCGATCTGGAGCAGGAAGCGGTCGAGCTGGGCCTCGGGCAGCGGGAAGGTGCCCTCGTACTCGACCGGGTTCTGGGTGGCCAGCACGAGGAAGGGCCGGGGCAGCGGGTAGGTCTCGCCGTCCACGCTGACCTGGCCCTCGCCCATCGCCTCGAGCAGGGCGCTCTGGGTGCGGGGCGTGGCCCGGTTGATCTCGTCGACCAGGAGCACGCTGCTAAAGATCGGGCCGGGCTGGAAGACGAAGCGCCCCTCGCCCTGGCGGTAGACGCTTACGCCGGTGACATCGTTGGGCAGCAGGTCGGGCGTGCACTGGAGGCGCCGGAAGGGCACGCCGAGCGAGACGGCCAGGGCCCGGGCCAGCATCGTCTTACCGACGCCGGGCACATCCTCGATCAGGGCGTGCCCGCCGCAGAGCAGGGCGACCAGCAGCAGGTCGGCGGCCTCGGCCTTGCCGACGATCACGCGGGCGATGTTCTGGCGCACCGCGTCGGCAAAGGGGGGGATGTCCTGTAAGTCTGTCATACCCTCCCATGGGCGATCGGCTCTAGGCTAGCGTCGCCGCGGCGCCGCTCTTTGGCAGGGGCTCCTCGACCTTATCTGAGAAGTGGCACGCCGCCCAGTGGCCGGACGCCTTCTCCTCGAACGGCGGATCGACCTGCCTACAGATATCGCGCGCTAGCCAGCAGCGCGGATGGAAGCGGCAGCCCGAGGGCGGATTCACCGGGCTCGGCACGTCACCCTGCAAGATGATCCGCTCGCGCCGGATCGTCGGGTCCGGGATCGGGATCGCCGAGATCAGCGCCCTGGTGTACGGGTGCTTCGGGTCGCGGAACAGATCCTCGCGATCGGCCAGCTCGACTAGCTTGCCCAGGTACATCACCCCCACCCGGTCGCTGATATGCTCGACGACGCTCAGGTTGTGGGCGATGAACAGGTAGGTCAGGCCGAACTCGCCTTGCAGGCGGCGCAGCAGGTTCAGCACCTGCGACTGGATGCTCACATCGAGCGCCGACACCGGCTCGTCGCAGACGATCAGCTTGGGCTCCATCACCAGCGCGCGCGCGATGCCGATCCGCTGGCGCTGGCCGCCGGAGAACTCGTGCGGGAAGCGCTGCATATGGCTCGGGTGCAGGCCGACCTTGGCCAGCATCTGGCGCACCTTCGCGACCCGCTCCTTCGGGCTGCCGAGATTGTGGATCACCAGCCCCTCGGCGATGCTCTCGCCGATCGTCACGCGCGGGTCGAGCGAGGAGTACGGATCCTGGAAGATGATCTGCATATCGCGGCGCAGCGCCTTCAGCTGGCTGGATGGGGCCGCGAAGACATCCTTGCCGTCGAAGATCACCTTGCCGCCGGTCGGCTGCTCGAGGCGCAGGATCGTCCGCCCGGTCGTCGTCTTGCCGCAGCCGCTCTCGCCAACCAGCCCAAGCGTCTCGCCGCGCCGAACCGCGAAGCTGACGCCGTCCACTGCCTTGACCTGCGCGATTGTACGGCGCAGCAGGCCGCCTTTGATTGGAAAGTATTTGACGAGGTTATCGACCTCGATCAACATATCTTTGGACTGCTTGGGTTGCGCTGAAGCCGTCATCGCTTGTGCCTCATAATCACGTAATGTCTGACACCTCGGTGCGTTTCTGCTCTTTCAGATCTACCTCGCCGTTGCGATGGATCCAGCAGCGCGACTTGCGCCCGCCGGCCAGATCGTACAGCGGTGGCGGCTCGTCACACCGCTCAAAGCGGTAGGCGCAGCGTCCGGCGAAGTGGCAACCCTGGGGCGGTTTGATCAGGCTCGGCACCGTGCCGGGGATCGTCGCTAGATCGTCGCTGATCTTGCCTAGCACCGGCACCGACGCCAGCAACCCCTCGGTGTAAGGGTGCTTCGGGTTGGCGAAGAGGCTGCGCACATCGGCGTACTCGATCACCTGGCCGGCGTACATGACTATCACGTTGTCGCACATTTCGGCCACAACGCCCATATCGTGCGTGATCAGGAGGATGGCCGTCGCGATGCTCTCGCGCAGGGCGCGCATCAGGTCCAGGATCTGGGCCTGGATCGTCACATCGAGCGCAGTTGTCGGCTCATCGGCGATCAGCAGCTCGGGGTTGCACGCCAGCGCCATCGCGATCATCACCCGCTGACACTGCCCGCCCGACAGCTCGTGGGGGTACTGGTCAAGCCGGCGTGCCGGGTCGGGCAGGCCGACCATACGGAACAGCTCGATCGCGCGATTGCGCGCCTCCTCGCTGGACATCCCCTGGTGGATATACAGCGCCTCCTTCACCTGGTCGCCAACCTTAAAGACCGGGTTGAGGCAGGTTGTCGGCTGCTGGAAGATCATCGAGATGCGGCTGCCGCGCATCTGGCGCATCTCTTCGTCGCCCAGGTCGCGCAGGTTGTTGCCGTCGAGGAGGATCTCGCCATCGACGATCTTACCCGGCGGGATGATCAGCCGCATGATCGAGAGCGCCGTGACACTTTTTCCGCTGCCGCTCTCGCCGACCACCCCCAGCGTCTCGCCGCGGCGCAGGGTCAGGTCAACACCATCTACCGCCTGAACGACCCCATCTTCAGTATAGAAATGGGTTTTCAGCCCCCGCACTTCGAGCAGGATATCCGCCTGGCCCGTGGTATGGCTCTGCTTCGCGAGCGACACGGCTACACTTGACGATGCTGCCACATAAGCCCCTGTAACTTGGAGAATAGGTATTTCGGTTCGGTCACATGGTGGGGTCGAGGCGCCCCTGGCCTCTGCGCTACATCTTCTGCCGCGGGTCAAGCGCGTCGCGCAGGCCGTCGCCTAGGAAGTTGACCGTCAGCGAGGTGATAAAGATCGCCAGGCCAGGGTAGAACGCTTGCCACGGATACTTGTCGAGCACTGTCAGCGTCACGCCCTGGAGCATATTGCCCCACGAGGCGTTGGGCGGCTGCACGCCGAACCCCAGGAAGCTCAGGGCCGCCTCGGTGATCACAATATCGCTCAGGCCAAGCGTAATCGTCACGATGATCGGGGCGAGCGCGTTTGGCACCAGGTGGCGGAACATGATCCGCCCGCGCGACGCGCCGAGCGCCCGCGACGCCTCGACGAATGTCTGCTCGCGCAGGCTCAAGATCTGGCCGCGGAGCAGGCGCGCCGTACCGGTCCAGCCGGTCACCACCAGCACAAAGATCAGCAGCGGGATGCTTGGCGAGAAGATGGTGATCACCACCAGCAAGATTGGCAGGAACGGGAGGGTTAGCATGAAGTCGACGATCCGCATCAGCAGCGCGTCGACCCAGCCGCCGAAGAAGCCGCTGACCACACCCACTACAATCCCGAAGGCGCTGGAGAGCAGCACGACCGAGAACGCGATACCCAGCGACACTCGCCCGGCGTAGACCACGCGGGCATAGATGTCGCGGCCGATATAGTCGGTCCCCATGATATGGTCGGCCGACGGCGGCTGATCTTTAAGATCCAGCACCTGGAAGTTCGGGTCATGCCAGGTGACAATCGGCGCCGCGATCGTCATACCGATAATAACGAGTAGGACGATCAGGCTGAAGACGGCCAGACGGTGGCGCAGGAAGCGCCGAACCACCAGCCGCCATGGGCTTTCGATCTCTTTGTCAAGTAGCTCGGCACCCTCGATTCGCGGCGCTACAAGGGCCATAATCTACCCCCTCACGAAAGACGAATCCGCGGATCGGCGACCGTATAGAGCACATCGGCGAGCATATTGGCGAACACCACCAGGATCGCCTGCACCAGCAGGAATGCCGTGACGATCGGCCAGTCCTGCTGGCCAAGGGCCTGGATGTAGAGCCAGCCAAGGCCCTTGTAGTTGAAGATCGACTCGGTGATCAGCGCGCCGCCCCAGATGGCCGGGATCGTATAGACAATAATCGTAATCAGCGGGATCAGCGCGTTGCGCATCGCGTGCTTGAGCACCACCAGCCGCTCGCGCACCCCTTTGGCGCGCGCCGTGCGCACATAGTCCTGCTTGAGCACCTCGAGCATCGATGAGCGCAAGAAGCGGCTGTAGCCCGCCATATTGATCAGCGTCAGCACCGTCACCGGCATCGCCAGGCGCAGCGTCCGGTCGAGGAACGAGCCGGCCTGGATCTTGCCCAGGCCCAGCACCACGTAGTCGCGCAGGGCGACCACGTCGCCGGTCGGCAACGAGAACAATCCGTTGCGCTTGAGCGCCAGCATCGCGGCGATGAGCATGAGGCCGAACCAGAATGAGGGTAGCGAGATCCCGATGAAGCTAATCGTCGTAAAGATATAGTCGCCGGGCGAGTACTGGTGCACCGCCGAGTAGATGCCGATCGGGATCGCCAGCAAGATCGAGAGCAGGGTGGCGGTGATCATCAGGCGCAGCGTATCCGGCAGGCGCGCGCCGATGATCTCGAGCACCGGCTTGTTGCTGTTGACTTTCCACGACACCCCCAGGTCGCCACGGATGATGCCACGTCGCTTGCCCTCGTACTGCGGCAGCCCGACCTTCTCGAGCCAGGTGTCGCCCAGCATCCAGGTGACATACTGGAGCTGCCAGGGCTTGTCGATGCCCATGGCCTTTTCCATGCGCTTGATGTCGGCCTCGCTCGGGCGCCTACGTGGGTCGGTATTCTGGCGCAGGCTGTCGAGCGGCCCGCCCGGCACCAGGCTCAGGATCATAAAGATTACAAATGTAGATATTAAGAGCACAAGAGACATTTGAAACAGGCGTCGAACTAAGAATGTCGCCATCGCTTTGTGCTCCTCTTCCCAGAATTAGTTGGTAAGGGGGGCCGGAAGATTATCTCCAGGCTCCCCCTTCTCCGGCTTTAGAGCAATTGTTGCGAGGGGCGCGCACGCCCGCCCCTCGCGCTAGCCCTGCAGAGACCCTACTCGCTGATGTCGATCTCTTCGATGTTGTAGAGGTCGTACAGGCTGGTCGGGTCGATGACGACGCCGGTCACCCTCGGGCTGACCGTGGCGATCTGCGGGCGCTGGTAGAGCGGCAGCGCCGGCAGGTCTTTGTTCCAGATCTGCTGCGGCACCGCGTCGAGCTCCAGCCGCTTGGCCTTGTCCAGCTCCGTCTGCGCGGCCTTGGCGGCCGCGTCGAACTCCGCGCTGCAGTAGCCGGGGTTATTCTGCCCGACGTAGCCGTTCTCCTCGGTCGGGATCTCGCTGCAGATGTACAGGTTGTGCGATGGCTCGGGGTTCGACTGCCAGGCGTACAGCGCCGTGTCGAAGCGCCGGCCGGCCAGGAGGCCCTCCGCGCCGCTCTTGAACAGCACTGCCGGGCCGGGCACGTACTCGAGCTTCAGGTCGATGCCCAGCTCTTTCCACTGCTGCTGGATCACCTCGGTCACCGCCTTGCGCGTCGCGTTGCCCTCGGTCGTGTAGAGCGTGAACGCGAGCTTGCGGCCGTCCTTCTCGCGGATGCCATCCGCGCCAGCCGCCCAGCCCGCCTCGTCCAGCAGCGCCTTGGCCTTCGCGAGATCGAACGCATAGTCGTCCAGGCCGGTCTTCGCAAACGACGGGTGATCGCCCGGCAGATAGGAGTTCATCACCGTCGTCTTGCCGTACAGCACCTTCTCGATGATCTCCTGGCGGTTGGTGCCGTAGGCGACCGCCTGGCGCACCTTCACATCGTCGAAGAACGGCTTCTCGCCGTCGCCGCGCTGGACGCCAAAGTCGATATGCTCCCACACCGACGCCGGCACATACTGCGCCGTGAGCTTGCCGGCCGCCTCCAGATCGTCGAGCTTCGGCACATCCGAGAGGCCCAGGCCGATCGTGCCGATGACGTCGATGTCGCCGCTCTCGGCCTGCGCCAGCAGCTGGTTGGTGTCGCTCACATACTTGAAGATCACCGTGCCGATCTTCGGCTGTGGCGTGAAGTACGGGTTCGAGACCAGCGTCGTCGACTCGTTGGGCTTGTTCTCCTGCACCATGTACGGCCCGTACGAGAAGGGGTGCTCGCTCTCGGCCGCCCGGATCTCGTCGATCGACTTGCCGTTATAGAGGTGCGCCGGGGACACGCCGGGCCAGCTGGCCCAGTAGTAGTTGGACTCGAGGTAGCCGGGCGCCATGGTGATGACGACCGTCTGCGCGTCGGGCCCCTCCACCGTCCACGTGCGGTCGATGTAGTAGCGGGTTGTAATCTGGAGCGCGGGATCCTTCTGGATGCGGAAGCTCTCGATCACGTCGGCCGATGTGACCGGCGTGCCGTCCTCCCACTTGAGGTCGGGGTTCAGGTTGTAGGTGAGCGTCAGCTGGCTTAGCTCGCTCGGGATCGTGATCCCGCTGGTCTCGGCCAGCGTGGTGTCGGTGATCACGTTGCCGCCGACGATGATCGGCTTGTCAACCGAGATAGCCGCCGGGTCGATCGTCACGGTCGCGCTGACCGCGCCGCCGTTCTCGAGGGTCGGGTACTCGTCGAAGCAGTAGGTCGGCTGGTAGTCGTAGCTGAGCGTCTTGATGCAGTAGCCGAGGCCGACCAGAACATTGTAGCTCGCCGACGACTGGGTCTCATAGCCGAACAGCGTGTCGGGCGCCTGGTTGATGCCGTATACAAGCACCTTGTCGTTAATTGGGGATTGGGCCGGGCCGCCCGCGGGGGCCTCTGTCGCCGCGGGGGCCTCTGTCGCCGCGGGGGCCTCTGTCGCCGCGGCGGCCTCTGTCGCCGTGGCAGGGGTGGCGGTCGATGAGGCCGCCGGAGGGGTGCCGCCGGCGCAGGCGGCAAGAATCGGTAGTGCTAGCGCGAGGACAAGCGCAAGTGTGAGGTTTCTCGGTATCTTGGTGTGCTGCATGGAACCTAGATCCTTTCGTCAGGCATCTGTAGAGAATCTGTGCTCGGTGGCGCATCTAATGCCGCCTGCTGTCCCACATTACGCATCATAGCTACGTATAGGCCACCTCCTTATCTGCCGGCGAATTTAGAATGTGCGAAAGCATGCCGCGCTGCTGAACGGCTAGCAGCTCTCCGCGATTATCGGTAGTGCCAACCATTGAGTATCGTGGATGAAACGCCCATGCTGTCCAAAGACGACCCGATTGTAGCACAGATCTATGCCGATTAGCTTAGATGGTGCCAAATAGGGGCGGCGCCACCAGAAGCACAAGCTTTCTAGGTGGCGACCTGATGTGTCCATGTGAAATTTTCGTGCGCCCAAATTTTAATATGCCCTGTCTATTCTTGTCAACTTGACCCTGGCTGTCAGACAGCCAGAGCCAGGCCAAAGTTGGCAGGTGCGCTATGGATGGCATCGCCCGTCGGCTCGCTGTAGCGCCGCGTGCTATAATGAACTCTATCAAGCACACGCTGTACCCATGACTTTCCTGCTCGCGCCGAGCTGAGGAGCCCCTAGTGTCAGCGCCACCACTTCTGCTGACCGAGAAGCTCATCCAGTCGCTCCGAACTCTCTGCGCGCGACCCTCGGGCGTGGGCCAGCTTGACGATCTCGGCGCCACGGCCGACCTGATCGCCCGCATGCTCCTCGGCCTCGGTATGCAGGTGCGCATCTTTAGCGATGGCCCGCCGGTCATTATCGCCCGCCGCGCTGGCCGCAACGACCGCTCTCTGCTGCTCTACCACCGCTTCGACGCCCCTCCGCCCGGCCCCTGGCTCGCCTGGTCCCACGAGCCCTACCAGCTTGCCGAGCGCGAGGGCGCGCTCTATGGGCGCGGCGTCGCCGAGGGCAAGGGCCCGCTCGCCGCCCATATCCAGGCCCTCCAGGCGCTGCTCCACGCCGAGGGCGAGCTCCCCTGTAGCATCGTCTTTGTCGCCGACGGCGGCGGGCTGCTCGGCTCGCCCAGCCTGCCCGCCGCTCTGGCCGCCCACAGCGACCTGATTGCCGCCGATGTTTGCCTCGGCAGCGCCGGCGAGCGCGACGCCATCGGTAACCCTATCTGCTATAGCGGCAGCAAGGGCTTGCTACAGGTGCGCCTGAGCGCCCGCGGCCCCGCCCACCCCCTGCCCGCCGGCGCTGCCCCCGCCTTGCGTAACCCGCTCTGGCGCATCGCCTGGGCCCTCGCCAGTATCAAGGGCGAGGACGAGGATATCCGCATCCCCGGCTTCTACGACAGCGTCGATGGTCCGACCCGCGACGAGAATATCGCCCTGCGCGCCATCCGGCTCGACGAGGCGGGCCGCCTTGCCGCCTGGGGCGCCGATGGCTTCCTCTTCGGCATGAGCGGCGTCGCCCTGGTCCGCGCCGAGGTCACCCTCCCAACCTGCAACCTCAGCAGCATCCACTGCGAGCCCGAGCACGAGCTCGCCCAGCTCCCCTCGCTTGCCACCGCCGTCCTCGACTTCCAGCTCGTCCCCCGCCAGGACCCCGAGACTGTCGCGACGCTGCTGCGGGCCCACCTCGACGACCGGGGCTTCACCGATGTGGCTCTCGAGCGGCTGCCCGGCGGCTACCCGCCGGCCCGCACTGTCTCCGACAGCCTCTTTGTGCGCCAGGTGGCCGCGGCCGGCGCCGAGGTCTTCGGCTCGCTGCTGCCCGCGGTGCCCGCCGGCCCCTTCGCTCTGCCTCTGCAGCTCTTCGTCGAGCAGCTCGCCTGCCCCGTGGCCTCTGTCGGGATGGCCCTGCCCGATAGCTCGCCCTACGGCCCCGATGAGCATATCCCCCTCGAAGACCTGGCCCGCCACGGGCAGCTGCTGATCGAGCTGATCCTGGCCCTCGGGGGCGAGTAGTGCGGGCCGGCCCCGCTGGCGCCTCTACGCCGCGGGCTCAAACCCCAGGATATCGATCCGTGAGCGCGTTAGCTCGATATAGTCCCCCGGCTCGACCCGGGCCTTGCCGAGCTCGGCCTCCAGGTCGCTCGCCGTCAGGCTTGTGCGCGTCCCCACGATGCCCAGCCCGATGTCGAGGCTCAGCTCGGCGTAGAGGGCCTCGTAGGGCAGCTGACCGCGCGTCACTTCCCAGGCTCCCACCTCGACCACCTGCCCGAGGACCACGGGGTTCGCGCTCGCCCCACCGCGCCACCCCGGCTCTGGCGCGAGCCCTTGCCGTAGCGGCGCTGACTGGACCCGCAGGGCGCTCAGGGCGAAGACGAGGCGGGCCACGCCGCTCCGTCCCACGTCGCCCTCGTCAACCCGATGGTGGCGATCCACCACGGCTAGCAGCATGCCCGGGGGCAGTATTCCCGCGGGCCTGGTGGGGCGCAGCAGAAGCAGGGGCAGGTAGCGCCGCCCGTCGAGGTGCGGCTCGCCGGGCACAAGCTGCTCGAAGACACACGGCAGATCAAGCTTGTCGAGAAGGGGGAAGCGCATCGATTGTCGGCCCTTTGTCGTTCGCCAGCTGCCCGAGGGCCCGCTGGGTCCGCAGATCGTTGATCGCCTCGACGAAGGCTCGCGGGCTGTCGGGGCTAAGGATCAGAGGTGTGCGGCTATAGCGAGCCACCGCGACAAGGCGGGCGCGGTTGGTGGCGAGGAAGAAGACCTCGCCGTAAGGAGCCAGGCGAAACGGGCCCTGGTAGCCAAAGATCCCAGCGTTGAAGGCGAAGCGCACCTGGCGCACCGGCACATCGCTCAGCGGCGTGGCAAGCGAGGCCCCGGTGACGATGTCGAGCGGTATGCGCAGGGCGCGCCACAGCCGCCGCCGCACCACCAGATGCTCGGCGGTCAGCTCGTAGAGGCGGGGCTGGGCCGCGTAGGTGAGCAGCAGGAAGAACGCCACGGCCAGGGCCAGGGCCACCGGGATCAGCAGTCCGTCCCAGCGCATGTTGGCCAGGTACGCGAAGAGCAGCGGCAGCATCAGCAGGCCGCCCAGATAGGCCAGCCCTATGGTTAGCCGCCGGGCGTAGGCGTCGAGAGGCGCCACGGCGAAGCTTTGTGGCGCCGGCGCTGACGATTTTGTAGTTTGACGTTCCACGTACGCATTATATACTGGCTGAGGGTGGATAATGTGCCACATTACACCTTAGCCGAGGGATACGCCGATGCAAGAGCAAGCCCTCACCCTCCTCCCCGTCGCCCCAGCCTACCTCGACTGGCGCGGGCATCGCCTGGCCCTCTACAGCTCCGGGGCGGGCAGCCCCGTCCTCCTTATTCATAGTATCAACGCCGCGGCATCAGCCTTCGAGATGCGGGCCCCTTTCAGCGGGCTCGGCGACGGCTTCGCTATGCACGCCCTCGACCTGCTTGGCTATGGTAATAGCGACCGCCCGGCGCGCCGCTACTGCGCGGGCGACTATATCGACCAGATCGGCGCCGCTCTGGCTCACATTGGTCAGCCCTCGGCCCTGGTCGCCAGCTCGCTCGGGGCGGCCTACGCTGTCGCCGCCGCCGCGCGCTGGCCCGAGCGCGTGAGCTCCCTCGTTCTGGTCTGTCCCACGGGCATGGGCCTGCTCACCGAGCCGACCGGACCGGTGGGGTGGGCCGTGTACAGGGTTCTGCGTGGGCCCGTGGGCCGTGCTATCTTCAGGCTGCTCACCAGCCGCCGCAGCACGCGCCTCTTCCTCGGCAGACAGGCCTACCACGACCCGCGCTCGATGACCGATGAGGCTGTGGAGGGCTTTCACCTGACCGCCCGCCGCCCCGGGGCCTACTACGCGCCGATCTGCTTTCTGACGGGCCTGCTCAACTGCGATATCAGGGACAGCTTTCCCAGGCTGCGCCAGCCGGTGCTGATCGTCTGGGGGCGCCAGGCCACCACGACGCCCCTGCGCTCTGCCGACGCCTTTCTCGCGGCGAATCCGCGCGCCCGCCTCGAGGTGATCGAGGGCGCTTCGATGTTGGTCCAGGACGAGCGGCCCGCCGAGTTTAACGCTCTGGTGCGCGACTATCTGCTAGCGCTGTAGCTGCCCTGTAGCATGCTATAGCCTCTAGTGAAGCCGTCGAAGGTCCGGGGCGACAGAGGATGTACGGGCGCTCCTTTTGGGCGCCCACGAGGGAGTGCTCGTACGAGCCAGATATGGACTTCTGGTAGCTTGTATTAGAGCTGCTAGTATCGTCGCGGCGCAACGTCAGTGAGAAAAGGCGGCGGGCCGCCGTTTAGCATGATAACGCCATGAATCGACCTACCACTGGCAATCGTACAGAACAGGCGCAGTCGTTTGCAGCGAGCTGACTTAGGAGCACTCCTTGTATGCGCGCTCTCCCCTCGCCAGCACGATACTATCTCATAGGACTGTGGTGCATAGCCATTACGGTCGGCCTCGGCATTCTTGTCCTCGTCTGGCGCGTCCCTACCTTGACCGAGCTGCTCGCGGCCCTGATCTTCACGGTGATGCTCACCGTGGCCGATCTGACGGCCTTCGAGATGGAGAACGGGCGTCTTGTCACTATCGCTGTGGCCGTCCTCATCGCCGCTCTGACCGCGCTCTCCTGGCCGATGCTGCTGGCCGCTATCTTGATCGGCACCTGCTGCGCCGCCCTCGCTCGTGATCAGGAGTGGTGGCAGATCGCCTCGACCGTGGCGGTGCGCTGGCTGGCCGCCGCCGTCGGCAAGGCGTTGGCTGTCCTGAGCCTCGAGGGCTGGGCTGTCGAGGCGGGGGTGGGCGCCCTGCCCTACACCACTATCCTTGCCCTGGCCGTGCTGTTCCTCACCGGCGCCCTCTTCTACCTGATCGAGCGGGCCGCGGTCGCCGGCCTGGCTTTCTTGACCGAGGGCCAGCCTCTGCGTGAGGGCATGCGTATGCGCGAGGGCGAGATGCGCTGGTTCGTCCTGCTTCTCTCTCCGCTCGGCGGCCTGCTCGCCCTGCTCTGGCAGGTCAACGGCATCGCTGTGCTCCTCGGCATCGTGCCGATGATCCTCTTCCAGAACGCTCTGCGCAGCCAGAGCGAGGTGATCCGGGTCAGCAACGAGGTCCGCAGCCTGGTGGCCGACTCGACCGCCCTCTCCAGCAAGCTCGAGCGGCTCCAGAGCCTGATGATCGCCCTGATCACCATCCGCGATATGTCCACGATGCTCCAGATGCTCGTTGACCGCCTGGCCGAGCTGATGAGCGCCGCGAACGGCTGGGTGGTGCTGCTCGATGACCAGCAGCTGCCCACTATGGTCGCCGCCCATAATCTGCCCGTGGCCGCCGATGGCCCCGGGCCCTATCCGGTGCCCCTCCCTAAAAGCTACGAGGCTGTCCTCGGACGCCAGCGCGTGGTGATGTTCACCGACCAGCATACCCAGACCCTCGCGCCCCTGCCCGAGCTGACCCAGGGGATCTTCTGGAATGCCCTGGTCTGCATCCCCCTGGTCGACGAGAAGCGCGTCATGGGCGCGATCTGCCTCACCTTCGCCGAGATCCGCGGTCTGAACGAGGACGAGCAGCGCGTCCTGATGGCCTTCGCCCGCCAGGCCGCCACGGTGATCGCCAACGCCCGCCTGTTCCGCAGGCTCCAGGAGTCGCAGGCCGAGCTGATCCAGTCCTCGAAGCTGGCCGCCGTGGGCACCTTCGCCGCGGGCATCGCCCACGAGTTCAATAATCTGCTCGGCGGCATGCTCGGCTACGCCCAGCTGGGCCTGGCCAGCCCCGAGGACGAGACCAAGAACGAGTCGCTCAAGGTTGTGGTTGATACCTGCAAGCGCGGCAAGAGCATTACCGGCAGCCTGCTCACCTTCGCCCGCCGCCAGGAGCCGCGGCGCGAGCTGGCTGACCTCTACGATGCTATCCAGGGCACGCTGATCCTGATGGAGATCGAGCTGCGCAAGCACAACATCCAGATCGTTCGCGACATCAACCCGGTGCCCCTGACGATCTGCGACGCCGGCCAGATCTCGCAGGTCTTCCTGAATCTGCTGACCAACGCCCGCGACGCCATGAAGCCGAAGGGCGGCACCCTGCACGTGACCCTCGATGGCGACGAGCGCTCGGGGATCACGCTCAGCGTGCGCGACACCGGCTCAGGCATCCCTGACCACATCCGCGATAAGATCTTCGAGCCCTTCTTCACCACTAAGGGCGCCCTGGGCGGCAGCGCGACACCCGGCACCGGCCTGGGGCTCTCGGTCTCCTACGGCATCGTGAAGAGCCACGGCGGCTCGTTCGATGTGGACAGCGAGCCCGGTAAGGGCACGACTATGGTGATCAGGTTGCCGGTGATCGAGACGCCCGAGGCGGCGGCGGCCCTGGCCGAGGCCGAGCGCGAGCCCGCCGAGCTGCCCAACCTGCGCATCCTGCTGGTCGATGATGACCTTACCATCCAGCGCTCGCTCAAGCGGCTGCTCGAGCAGATCGGCCACAGCGTCAGTGTCTACGGCGACGGCCAGAGCGCCCTCGACGCCTTCAAGGCGGGCGAGTTCGATATTGTGCTGAGCGACATGGCCATGCCCGGGATGGGCGGGCTCGAGCTGCTGCGCGAGCTGCGCGCCTACGACCCCGAGGCCCGCGTCCTCATCCTCACCGGCCAGACGACGAGCTCGCAGCAGGCCGAGGCCCTGCACCTGGGGGCCGCCGAGGTGCTGCGTAAGCCCTTCGAGCTCGAGGAGATGCTGCGGGCCATCCGCGCGGCCTACACGCGCCGCGCCACGCCGGTAACACGATAGAGCTGAAGGCCCACCTCTGGCTCACTTCAGCTCAGGCATATCAACCGGGTCCTCGCGCGGCTCGCAGACGCCGCAGAAGAGTGCGCGGGCGGTGACGACGGCCTTCTGGGCGCCCTTCTGGTCCTTGTAGAGGGCGACGATGTGGGGCAGTTCTTGGGCATGGTCGCGACAGACGGCCCGCCCGCAGAAGGCGCAGACCCCGTGGGCCGGGCGCTCGCAGTGCCAGCAGTTCATAGGGCGCCTCGAAAGATGGTCTCAGCCGGCTGATCCGCTACCGGCCGGCCTTTGTCGGCTCAGGCCGGATTATACCAGCCGGGCCTGTTTAGCGTGTAATGGGCACATGGTATGCTGAGGCCGCCATCCGCCCTGCCCAGATAGGACCCGCCACTAGCTCTGCTCTTGCTCAGGACGATCAGGCTATTGCACCATAGAGCTTGCGAACGAATAATGGGCGCGAGGCTCCAGTTCTTCTTTCGAGCGAAAGATGATCGCAATGCCACAGGCGGTTGCTGAACAGGAACAGCGCGAGCGTGATGTGGCCTGGGAGCCAGGCGAGCATGCCGGCCAGGCGACGCCCCCCACGGCCTTCACCGGTATCCCCACCGATGACCCGCAGGCCGCCCTGCGCTTCTGTCGGGCTCTGGCCCAGCTTGCCGACGCTGGCGCCCTCGGCCTGGGCCTCGCGCAGCACGCGCCTGCCGACAGGTCGGCGGACCGGGCCAGGCGGGGCGACGCGCTTGATCTGTCAGTCGTCATCCCGGCCTACAACGAGGAGGAGAACCTCCCCGCCCTCTACACGCGGCTGGTGGCGGCGCTGAGCCCCCTGGGCCTGCGCTTCGAGATCCTCTTTGTCAACGACGGGAGCCGTGACCACACCCTGCCCATGCTGCGGCAGATCGCCGCCGATGACCCGCGGGTGATCGTGGTCGACCTGGCCCGCAACTTCGGCCACCAGGTCGCGATCAGCGCCGGGCTCGACCACACCCGCGGCCAGGCCGTGATCATCATGGACGGCGACCTCCAGGACCCGCCCGAGGTGCTGCCGCAGTTTATCGCGAAGTGGCGCGAGGGCTACGATGTGGTCTACGCCATCCGCGAGCAGCGCAAAGAGGGGCCGCTCAAGCGGGCCGCCTACAACCTCTTCTATCGAATGCTCAAGCGCGTCGCCAACATCGACATCCCCCTCGACGCCGGCGACTTCTGCATTATGGACCGCCGCGTCGTCGATCTGCTGAACGGTATGCCCGAGCGCAACCGCTTTGTGCGCGGCATCCGCAGCTGGGTCGGCCTCAGCCAGACCGGCCTGGCCTACGAGCGCCACGCCCGCCACGCCGGCAAGCCCAAGTACACGCTCACCCGGCTGATCTACCTGGCTCTCGACGGGCTGATCTCGTTCAGCTATGTGCCGCTGCGGCTGATCTCGCTTGCCGGGGTCACCGTCTCGCTGATGTCGATCCTGATCGCGATCTTCTACACTATCCAGAAGCTGACCGTCGGCCTCTCGCCGCCCGGCTTCGCCACCCTGGTCGTCGCGATCTTCTTCCTCTCGGGCATCCAGCTGATCACGATCGGCGTGATCGGCGAGTACGTCGGCCGCATCTTCGAGGAGGTCAAGGCCCGCCCGCTCTATGTGGTGCGGCGGGTGTGGGGGCGAGACTAAGTGCGCATCCTGATGCTCAACAACGAGTTCCCGCCCCTGGGCGGCGGCACCGGGACGGTCAACCGCGCCATTCTGGCTCGCCTCGCCGCTGTGCCGGGGCTAGAGATCGACCTTGTGACCGCGGCCCTCGGGCGCCGCGCCGAGCGCGAGCATTTCGCCGGGCGTGTGTGCGTCTATAAGGTCCCGGTCAATAACCAGAATATCCACCACTCGAGCAACCGTGAGCTGCTGACCTACGCCGCCCGCGCGCTGCCCGCGGCCCTGCGGCTGCACAGGGCGGCGCCCTACGACCTGGTCTTCGCGTGGAGCGCGGTGCCGGCGGGCGGGGTGGCCCTGGCGCTGCGCCGCCTGGCTGGCCTGCCCTATATCCTGCGCGTCTGCGGCCCCGACATCCCGGGCTTCGAGCGGCGCTATGGGGCGCTCTATCCGCTGCTGACCCCGACGATCAAGGCGATCTGGCGCGGCGCCAGCCGGCTGGTGGCCAAATGTCAGGGCGAGGCCGATATGATGCTCGCGGTCAAGCCGGGGCTGCGCATCGACCTTGTGCCCAACGGGGTCGAGCTCGAGGCCTTCCCGGCGGCGCCGATCGCCGACGGCGGGCCGCTGCGCCTGATCTGCGTCGCCCGCCTGATCGAGCGCAAGGGCCAGCACCACCTGATCGAGGCGGTGCGCCGGCTGGCCACCGAGGGCCTCGACGTACAGCTGGAGCTTGTCGGCGAGGGGGATGCGCGCCAGGCGAACGAGGATCTGGCCCGCCGCCTGGGTGTCGCCGAGCGGGTCGTCTTCGTGGGCTATGTGCCGCGCGAGCAGATCGCCGCCCATTACGCCGCCGCCCACGTCTTTGTGCTGCCCTCGTACAACGAAGGTATGAGCGTCGCCACGCTCGAGGCCATGGCCGCCGGCCTGCCCTCTGTCGTCACGCGCACCGGCGGCGCCGGGGATCTGGTGGCCGAGGGCGTGACGGGCAATATCATCCCCTGGGGTGATGCACAAGCGCTGGCCGATCATCTGCGCCCCTTCGCCCACGACCGGGCGCTGGCGCGGCGTATGGGCGAGCAGGCTCGCGCCCGCGCCCACGGCTTCTCGTGGGAGACGGCTGCTGAGCGCTACCTCGCTATGTTCGCCGAGCTGGCGCCCATCGCTCGGGATGCCCAGCCCCAGGGGCAGCGTCTGTAGTCACATTGGCGCCGGCCGATCACGCCTGCTACCTGCAACCGCCCGCGGTCGCGGGATAGAAGCCGTGCGCTCCCCGCCTTCGGCCTCAAAGCACCCGCCTTCGGTCGCAAAGCACCCGCCTTCGGTCGCAAAGCACCCGCCTTCGGTCGCAAAGCACCCGCCTTCGGCCTCAAAGCACCCGCCTTCGGTCGCAAAGCACCCGCTTTCGGTCGCAAAGCACCCGCTTTCGGTCGCAAAGCACCCGCTTTCGGTCGCAAAGCACCCGCTTTCGGTCGCAAAGCA
>JAAXUL010000912.1 GCA_013336035.1 Chloroflexales bacterium | reverse complement strand
GCCCAGCACCGCCCCGAGGCCACGCGGGTGATCATTGCCGCGCCCTTCCTCGGCATCAGCAGCTTCGCCATGCCCTACCAGGCCATGATCCGCAATCTGCTCGTGCGTATGCCCAACCTGATGCTTGAGGACAGCCCGAAGGAGCTGGCCGAGAAGCCCGCGCACAACTATGTGCGTAAGGCCTCGCGCAGCCTGGGCGAGCTGATGCTGCTCGGCGAGTGCGTGCTGCGCGAGGCCCGCCGCAGCCCCCCGGCGGCCCGCGAGATCGTGCTGGTGAACAACCCCGCCGACTTCGTGATCAACCACCAGCTGGTCGCGCTGCTGGGCCAGCGCTGGCGCAGCCACGGCCAGGCCAGGGTTGACGAGCACGTCTTCAGCGCCGAGGAGCAGCTGGGCCACGACATCATCGACCCGCTCCAGAAGACGGCGAAGACCGAACTGGTCTACCCCGTGCTCCAGGAGCTGATCGAGCGGAGGTAGCCGCCATGCCCTTCGATATGCGCCCGCTCTTCCAGGCCCTGCTGGCCCTCTGGTCGATCACACAGCGCGTCACCGGCTTTCAGGGGAATGTGCTCGAGGTTGCGGACGCCTATCTGAGCGTGCCGATCATCTACGCGATCTTCTTCCTCGCCGGGCTCTCGGAGACCTACGGCACCCGCGCCGTCACGCTCTTCCTCAACAAGGTCGGGCGCCGGCCCTTCTTCATCGTCTTGCTGCTCACCGCCCTGACCTATGTGATCGGCGGAGTCGTCTGGACAGTCACGATTGGCGTCGTGCTTGGCGCGAGCTTCCCCGAGCAAACCGAGGTCCCCAGAGTCGTCATCGTCGCGGTGGCGCTCGGCTACATCCCGCTGCTCTTCGCCTTTCTGGCCTTCATCCCCTACCTCGGCCCGGCCATCCTGGTGCTGCTCCAGGGGCTGAGCCTACTGACGACGACGGTCGCAATCAGCGTCGGGTATGGGCTGCCCTTCTCGCAGGCCGCGCTCTCGACGATCGGCGGCTGGCTGGTCTTCCAGCTGCTGCGCTGGTTCACCGCCGGGCCGGCGACGTGGATCAGCCGCTGGCTCCTGCGCCTGGTCACGGGGCGCGAGGTGAACTATCAGCTCCGCGACGTGGCACCGCCGGTGCCGCTGGGCCTGCAGCGGCACCGGCGCAGGCTCGAAGACGGGGGCGACCGGTGAACGTCTTTTTTTACCTGCTCGACGGGCTCGGCGCCTTCTTCAGGACGTTTGGGGTCGAGCTGCTCTTTCTGCTGGCGATGCTGATCTTCAGCGTGCTGATCGCCGGGGTGCTGGCGCCCCTCGGCGCGCTCAGCTGGTGGGCCGGCTGGGCGGGGCGCAGGGGCAACGCCGCCGCCGGCGAGGCCAGCGAGTCCGACACCGCGGCCGAGGCCCTGGCCCCGCCCGTGATCGTCGCGCGCCCGGTCGATCTGAGCCGCCCAGCCGAGCACTTCATCGTCTACCTGTCGGGCATCGGCGACATCTCGGCCACCTTCCTCCAGGCGATCGAGCTCGGCTACGTCAACGCCCTCGAGGCGGCCCTGCCAGGGACGCGCATCATCGACGACATCTTCGCCTTCTCGGTGACCAACGTGGGCCTGACCGAGGAGGACCGCATGGGGCGCTTCTGGCACTGGATGAAGCAGGTCAAGGCCAGGCCCGGCAAGGCTGCGGTGCTCGGCGAGGTCGCGATCAACGGCCGCAACATGCTCCAGGTGGCGGTCTCGGCCGACAAGCGCTACGGGCCGGTGTTCAACTACGGCACCGCCAACACCATCTTCCAGAATTTGCTCGAGGCCGGCTACGAGCCCGGCTCGGGCGTGCCGGTGACCCTGATCGGCTACAGCGGCGGCGGCCAGGTGGTGCTGGCCTCGGCGCAGTACCTCAAGCCGGCCCTGGCCGGCCCGCTCCAGGTGATCTCGGTGGGCGGCGTGATGGCGGACAGCCCTGGCATCGAGGCCGCCGACGAGATCATCCACCTCGACAGCAAGCTCGACCCGATCCAGGCCGTGGGCGACTATCTCTTCCCGCGCCGCTGGCCCATCGCGCGCTCCTCGCGCTGGAATAAAGCCCTGGCGAGCGGCAAGCTGCGGCGCATCGACATGGGACCAATGCTGCACAACGGCCCGCAGGGCTACTTCGGCCCCGAGGCGTTCCTTGCGGACGGGCGTAGCCACCGCGAGGCCACCGTCGCCCTGACGGTGGAGTTGGTGACAGCCTTTCGGGCGAACGTAATGAGGTAGCTGATGCTCAACACTATGCTGCGCGGCAGCTGGACCGTGGTGACGCGGCCCGCCGTGGCCAACTTCGAGGAGCACGAGCGCAACGCCTTCGGCTGGGCGCTGCTCTACGTGGCGCTGGGGGCGACCGTCACGGCGGCGATCGGCTGGCTGGCCTACCTCGTCCAGGCCCCGTTCCTCGCGCGCCAGTACGCCGTGCTCTTCGCCGAGCTCGCGAAGATCGAGGCGGCGACCGGCCAGGATCTGGCCTTCGAACAGATCCTCACACCGAGCAACCCGGGCCTCCCGATCATCTCGAACGTGCTGAGCACCCTGATCGGCTTCCTGACCTACCTCGGGATCGTGTTCCTGCTGGGGCGAGCGCTCGGCGGCACGGGCAGGTTCGGCGAGCTGGCCTACGACCTCGCGCTCTTCTGGGTGCCGGTCTCGGTCGTCTCGGCCGTCGTCAACGCCTTCTCGATCGGCTTTGTCTCGTGCCTGACCGCGCCGGTGGCGATCTTCGTCACCGGCTACGGCCTCTACCTGACCTACCTGAGCGTGCAGTCGGGGATGAACCTTCCCGAGCGTAAGGCCCTTGCCCTGGTGCTCATCCCCGCGCTGCTCTGGCTGCTGGCGTTCTGCGGCCTGGTGCTGATCATCCTCGCCTTCGCGGGGCAGGTCTAGCACGTCGGCCAGGCTGCTCCGATGGGCTACCGTTTTTTTGAAGCCGGCGAAAGGAGTCATATGCGCCGCATGCTCATCCTGCACGCCCTGCTCGGCACCGGCCACCAGAGTGCGGCCCGCGCCCTGGAGGCCGCCTTTGCCCAGCTGCCGGGGGCCGAGGCCATCGTCGAGGACAGCCTCGACTTCATCAACCCCACGCTCAGCAGCTTCTGGAAGAGTGCCTACAAAGGGCTGAGCGAGCGGGCCAGCGACCTCTACGCCAGGCTCTACCGCTCGGCCGACACCCTGGATGCGCGCCACGCGGCGCTCAGCAACCTGCGCGGCGCCGAGGTGGGCCGGGTCTTCTTCCGCAAGCTCGAGCGCTATGTGGCCGAGACGTGCCCGGACGCCGTGATCGCCGTGATGTCGGTGCCGCTGGCCCTGATGAGCCAGCTCAAGGCCGAGGGCGCGCTCGGCTGCCCGCTCTACGCGGTGATCACCGACTACGCGGCCCACAGCACCTGGCTCTACCCCGACGTCGCGCGCTACTTCGTGCCCAGCGCCTTCACCGCCCAGCTGCTGGCCTGGCAGGGCCTGGCGCCGGAGCGCATCCAGGTCACGGGCATCCCGGTCGGGGCGGCGATCGCCGCCCCGAAGGATCAGGCCGAGGTGCGGGCGCGCCGCGGCCTGCCCGCCGACCGCCCGCTGCTCACGGTCTTTGGGGGCGGGGTCGATCCC
>JAAXUL010000226.1 GCA_013336035.1 Chloroflexales bacterium | reverse complement strand
CGATCAGCGCCGTGGGCTGCACGGGCAGGTTGTGCTGGCGCACGTCCAGGGTGCGCAGGGCCGGGAAGTCGGCGCGGAGGTCCGGGGCCTCGAGCTGGAAGATCTGCTCCGGGCGCGTCAGGTCCTTGAGCCGGTGCGTGCCCAGGGGCCGTAGGGCGGCGCCCTCGGGGAGCTGGTCGCGGGCCAGCTCGGCCGTGGCCGCCGAGAGGAGGGTCTGCCCGCCGTGGCCGGCGGCGAGCAGGCGCGCCACCCTGTTGAGCGCCGGGCCGAAGTAGTCGCCGCCCTGGTGATCCGCCGCACCGGTGTGCAGGCCGATGCGCACCCGTAGGGCGCCGATGCCCCCCCACGGCTCAGACCCCAGGGCGCGCTGGATGTGCAGGGCGGAGGCCACGGCTGCGGGGGCGGTGGCGAAGGCCGCACAGAAGGCGTCCCCGATCTCTTTGAAGACGTAGCCGCCGTGGGCGGCGATGGCGGCGTGGAGGATGGCGTTGTGGCGCTGGAGCGCCTCGCGCATCGCGTCGGGGCTGCGCTCCCACAGGCGGGTGCTGCCCTCGATGTCGGTGAAGAGGAAGGTGAGCGTCCCCGTTGGACCCATGCTGCCGCTCCAATAAAGCTACGTCTGCTGTGAGCAGATTATAGCGCTCACGTGGCAGCCCATCCCCGCAGGCCACACCAAGCCTCCGATTCGTCAGGCCCACTCCAGGCGCAGAAACGGCGACCCACGCTTCTGCCCTGGGGCGCACTCCCCATCGTAGCACCCGCCATGAGGGAAGTAATTCCTTTATGAGCCTTTTGCTCTATGTGGCGGGGGCGTCATATGACGCCCCCTTGTTGCACCCTGCAACCATGCCCCTTGACATGCGGCCCGCCCTCGACTATACTCTGGTTGCACACTGCAACCAGCACAAAGGAGCGATGCCGCAATGAACAATTGGGCTTCGCCCGAGAGCGAGCGTGAGACCCTCACCCCACACGAGCAGCTCCCGGTCACCTACTTTGGCGGCGTGGTCCTGGCCGTCCGGCACCCTGACGGGACCATCTACCTCTCAATCCGCGACCTGTGCCTTATCATCGGCCTCAACCGCTCCAGCCAGATGCGTCGCCTGCGGAGTCACGCAGACCTCAGCCAGGGTCTGGCCCTCTTCCTGGTGCAGACCGCCGGCGGCCCCCAGGCTCAGGAGTTCCTGGCCCTGGAGAAGGTGC
Source organism: Chloroflexales bacterium (assembly GCA_013336035.1). Taxonomy (GTDB): domain Bacteria; phylum Chloroflexota; class Chloroflexia; order Chloroflexales; family Chloroflexaceae; genus CAIWXH01. The sequence continues at coordinate 8,682 of JAAXUL010000226.1, read as the reverse complement.
CCGCGTGGCTCCTCGGTGTGACCTCCCGAGCTACCGAGGAGGTCCGCGATAAGCTGCGCTATCTGCAGAGCTACCTCGTCCGCGAGGTCTACGCCGCCTTCGCCCGCCTCGCCGGCCTTCCGGAGCAGGGCAGCCGCTCTATCGAGGACCTGGAGGAGCTGCGCCGCCTCGACACCTCGTTGGCAGCGCTGGCCGAGCGCCAGGCCCAGCTCGAGGCGAGCCAGGAGAAGGCCCGGAATGCCTGGCGTGATATGGCAGGCCAGATCCGCGCGCTCACTGACCGGCTCGCTGCCCTCGAGCAGCAGACGGAGGGGTCGCTAACCAGGGGGCAGCGCGGCCACCTCTACCAGCTGGTGCAGGCATGGGGCAGCGCCAAGGCTGAGCGCGAGCCGCGCCTTAGCAAGTCCGCCGCCTTCCAGACGGTGTGGGCCGCGCTCAAGGCCCGCTTCCGGGTCGCCCGGTACGAGGATATCCCTGCGGCGCGCTACCGTGAGGCTGTCCAGTTTGTTCAGGACGCCTACCGCGCACTGACCGGGGCAGAGCTGTCGCTGCCCGAGCAGGGCGAGCTGGACCTGCTATGACGGACGAGCGGCCATCGAGCATCAACGAGGCAGAGATTGCCGCCGCCGTCGGCCACCGCATCGCTGAGGCCCGTGTGGCGGCGGGGCTGACCCTGCGGTCTCTCGCCGCCCGTCTGGGCGTCGATCATTCCACCCTCGCAGGGTACGAGGCTGGGCGCCGCCCGCTGCGCGTCACCCAGCTCATTCTCATCGCGCGGGCGCTGAATATGTCTCCCGCGGCGATGCTGATTGATCCTCCCGAGGCGGCCGCTGTGGTCAACCAGCTGGAAGGCAATCTGGAGCGCGCCCTTCAGGTCAGCTATATCCTCGACACGCTAGAGCTGCCCGGGCCAGAGCCACAGCCGTAGCGCGGGTACAGAAAGGGCTTTTCCATGGGCGCTGATCGCGTCATCGCTGTCGCCAATCTCAAGGGTGGGGTTGGGAAGACTACCACAGTGCTCAATCTTGCGGGCTTCGCCGCGGCGGCGGGGCAGCGCGTTCTGGTCGTAGACACTGACCCCCAAGGCTCGCTCACTCAGATCCTCCTCCCCGAGTCGGGGCTGGCAGGCAAGACGCTCACCGACGCGTTCCGCGAGCGGGCGCAGACGCTCGACGGCGTTCGCCAGCCGTCAGCCCTGCAGGGCGTCGATCTTGTCCCCGCCAGCCTGGGGCTCGACGCCGTGCTCCAGGGGGCGGCGGCGTGGACCGGACGCGAGTATGTGTTGCTGGAGATGCTTACCCCCCACCTGGAGAGAAGCGAGTACGATCTGGTGCTCATCGACTGCCGCCCGGCCATCGACCTCTCGGTGACCAATGCTCTCACCGCCGCTCGCTGGATGCTCGTCCCCGCCGAGTGCTCGTTTATGGCGCTCGATGGCTATGAGTATGTGCAGACCTTGGCCCGCCAGATCCAGCAGCGCGTTAACCCGCGACTCGCCTTGCTCGGCATCCTGCCGACGCGCTACCGGAGCGGGACGAGTCACGGGCAGGCGGCGCTGGAGGAGATCGAGCGCCAGGTGGCGGATGTGCAGCCGCCGCTCCGCTTTAAGCCGGTGCGGCTCGCGGTGGCCGCGGCTGACGCGCCGGCCTATAAGGTGTCGCTGGCGCAGTTCGCGCCCTCATCCGGGGTGGGGCAGGACTATCGCGCTGCGACTGAGAGCGCCCTCGCCTTTCTGGATGGGGGAGCCCGATGAGCAAGCGCCCCGGGTGGAAGCGTCAGAGCTGGCAGGATGCGGAGGCTGAGATCGGGCAGGCTGTTGGGCTTACGGCCCAGCCCGGGGATCAGGTGCTCCAGGTGCCCGACGATCTGGTCGAGGACTCTCCTTATCAGGCCCGGGCGCGCTATGATGATGCCCAGATTGCCGATCTGGCCCAGGGTATGGCCGAGGCCGGGTTTCAGGGTGTGCTGTTCGTGCGCCCGCGCCCGGATACGTCGCGCGTCGGGCCGACACGCTATCAGCTCGCCTACGGCCACCGCCGCCGGCGGGCCTGGCGCACCGTGTGCGCTGATCGCGGCGTGCCCTGTGTCCTGCCAGTGATTGTCCGCCAGCTCTCCGACCAGCAAGTGCTCACGATCGGCGCCCAGGAGAATCTTCAGCGGGAGGATCTGTCCCCCCTGGAGGAGGCCCAGCTCGTGATGTGGCACCAGGAGCTGTACTACCCTGCGGGGTTGGGCGAGATTGGCCGCATGCTTGGCAAGAGCGAGGACTGGGCGAAGACCCGCGCGCGTGTGGCACAGCTCCCCGACCCGCTCAAGGATGTGATCCGGCTCAGCCCCCAATTAATGACCGGTGCCCTGGAGATCAGCCGCCTGTGGGAGAAGGATATCGCCGCCGCAGCCGCCCTTGCTGAGCACGCCCTACGCGAGGGGCTCAACCTTAAGCAGATCCGGCTTCTCGTCGCTGATGCTCTGGGGCAGAACAATGATCGTGAAATAGGTCACGACCAGCGCGTTAACGCGCCGAACGTGAATAACGTCACAAATAGGGGGGCGGCTGCAAGCGCTCCCGAGTCTGCTTCGTCTGTGGCCCCCACCCTTGGCGCACGGACGGTGAATCTCCGCACGCCGGAGCAGCGCATCGAGGCGGAGTCCGAGCGAATGCTGTCTCAGCTCAAGCTCTGGGAGCAGCTGGTGGCGGACCCAGCTCAGCGCGATGTCATCAGCCGCAGCTGCGAGCGCATCCTTCGGCAGATCCAGCAGATCGTAGGGCGACTGGCGGAGGAGTGACGCGGATCACCCCAGGTTGCGCTCCAGCTCGACGACCATCACCAGGGGCCGCCGGGCAACCCTGGGCAGCGAGGGCTGCTCAGCCAGCCCCAGAAGCCGCGGCCGGCGATCGGCGATGAGCCGCTGCAGCGCGCGGAGCTGCGCCACCCGCGCGACGATGCGCTCGCCGCCAACTTGCTGGGCCACCGACCCCGCGTCGAGCAGCCACCCCAGCAAGCCCTGGCGGATCTCTAGCCGCGCCTGTTGGTGGTGCGATTCGTCCGCGCAGAGGGCGCCTACCACGGCGTGGCAGCCAGCAGTGTGAGCGTACCCGCCATCGTGTCAGGTTGACTTGTGCAGCTCCTGGCCGCGGCAGCGACGATTATCAGCGGGCTGTGACCAGCCTGCACGCTGCGCCGTGTCTTTCTGTAGGCTTGGTTGATGCAAGCTGGGGCTCCAGCCTCTGGCTATTCGTACGCGAGGTTGTCTATGCTTCCGCTCCGCGCCCTTGTCCGCCTCACTGTGGCGGCGCTGCTCCTGGCCGCCCTCGGCGCCAAGCCCCTCCTGGCGCAGTCCTCGTCGGTGGCGGGCGGCTGGCAGGTCTTCACCGTCGCCCATGGCCTGGCCGAGCCAACCACCCTCCGCGTGGCCCCCGACGGCCACGGCGGCCTCTGGGTCGGCCACGTCTCCGGCGGCCGCGGTATTAACCGCCGCGGCGGCTTTGCCCGCGTCTTCGCCGACGGCACGGGCCGGACCTACACCGCCGAGCCCTTCGCCTCCTGCTCGAGCATGGACGCCCTGGCCCTCGCCCCCGATGGCACGCTCTGGATGAACCTCAGCGGCATCCACGACTACGGCAGCACCGACTACCTGGGGCTGTGCACCCAGCAGTACGGCGCGGCCATCGGCTTCATCGGCGCCGACGGCGAGCCACACATGCTGTCTAAGGAGCAGATCCCGGCGGATCTCACCGCGGGCCTGGCCGTCGACGCCCTGGGCCGCCTCTGGGCCGGCACCACCCGCGGCGCCGCCGTGCGCGACGCCAGCGGCGCCTGGTACGCCTACAGCTTCCGCGGCAGCGACGAGAGCCCCACGACGGCCCTCGAGGCCAGCCCGGACGGCATGCGCGTCGCCGTCGGCGATGCCAAGGGGAGCGCGGCGCTGATCCTCATCGGCCAGGGGGTGCCCGGCGGCGCCGCGGATGGGGTTACCGGCATCTACAGCAGCCCCGGCCAACCCCACCCGGTCTTTGACCTGGCCTGGACCCCGACGGGGGTCGCGATGACGATCGGCAAGAGCCTGGTGCGCCAGGCTGAGTCCGGCGGCTGGGAGACGCTGCCCCTCCCGTTCGAGGGCGACGACTCCAGCGCGAGCTACCTGGCCTACGCCGGCGGCACGTTCTGGGCCGGCGTGCCGGGCTACCCGACCGGCCTCTTCCGCCTCGACCCCCAGGGCTGGACGCCCATCCCCGCCGGCGCCACCCCGCTGCCCAGCTCGGTGATCCACGATCTGGAGGCCGAGTCGGCGACCAGCCTGCTGATCGCCACCGACGAGGGGGCCGCCCGGCTCGATACCGCGGCGCCGCCGGCTGACCCGGCCCAGGCCCGCGCGGCCTTCGACGCGCTCTGGCAGCGCACGAACCGTGGCACGGGCGACTCGTGGGTCTGGGGGCCCTTCGCCTGGGCCGAGCGCTACGAGCCCTACAAGCAGGGGCCGGGCGGCGTGCGCTTCGTGCGCTACTACGACAAGGCCCGTATGGAGCTGCCCCAGCCCGGCGTCGACCCGGCCTCGCCCTGGTACGTGACCAACGGCCTGCTGGTGGCCGAGCTGGTGCGCGGCCTGGCCCAGCTCGGCGATGACCCCGCCGTGGGGATCTGTCCGATGGGCAAGCGCGCCATGCCCTGCCCCTCAGGCTACCCGGTCGCCGGCGACGCGAACCCCAACACCAACCGCTTTGCGCCGGGCTACGCCGACTTCGCGGAGCTGCTGCCCGCCGCGCCGAAGCGCGTGGGGGCGCGGGTCGGCGCGACCTTCACCCAGGCCGATGACTATGACCCTTTTGTGCTCGGCGAGGACAGGGGGCTGGCCAGCGCCGCGACGACGATCGCGGCCTACGACGACACGACTGGCCACAACATCCCGCGCGCCTTCTGGGCCTATATGGGCCGCCAGCCGGCCGACTGGCTGTTCACCTTCGGCCACCCGATCACGGAGCCGGTCTGGGTGCGGACCCAGATCCGCGGCGTGGAGCAGTGGGTGCTGGTCCAGCTCTTCGAGCGGCGGGCGCTGACCTACACTCCCGCGAACGCCCCGGCCTGGCAGGTCGAGATGGGCAATGTCGGCCAGCACTACTACGCCTGGCGCTACGGGGCCGACGTGGATAATCCGCTGTGGGCCAGGCCGCTCACGGCGCCATAGCACGGCACCCCCACGCAGCCACTCCTACGCCACGGCCGCGCCACCACGCCCGGCCAGGAATCGCAGGATGGCGGCGTTGAGCGCGGCCGGGCGGTCCAGCGGCGTGAGGTGCCGCGACCCCGCGATCACCACCAGCTCACCCCGGGGGATGCGCGCGCAGTAGGCACGCTTGTAGGCCACCGGGGTGTAGTCGTGCGTTGACCCGACCTTCGCCGCCGCGCTCGAGCGGCTCGAGCTCGCCTGAGCGGGCGCGACCCCTACCGGCAGATCGCCCGCTTCACCCACCTCGTAGCGCAGCGCTGATGAGGGCCGCGGCAGCCTGGTATGTGGAAGGGCGATCTATGCGGCCTGGACTGGGTAAAAGGTGCGCGGCGCTGGCGCTGGCACGAGGGTGATCTGGCCCCACCAGAGCGGGAATGCCTGGCCTGGCTGGACCGCCAGCGGCTCCAAGGGCGCGACCGCTCCGGCGAGCCCTTGGAGATCATCTGTGTGGCGCCGAGGGGCCGTCGCCACGAGGGTGACCACCGGGCGCCAGCGGATCTGGCGCAGGGAGACCGGCGGCGGACTGCCGAACAGCAGCACCAGGATGACAAACATCTTGCTGATGGTCTGGGTCAGACGCTGCATCTCTCCTCCTCCGGGACCTCGCCTTGCATGCTCATGCCGTCTGCGGCGCTCCTCGGGGATCACGGGTGCGAAACTGGAGCTCGTGGAGCCGGGCATAGAGCTCGCCCCGGGCTAGCAGCTCCTCATGCCTGCCGAGCTCCACGATGCGCCCGCGGTCAATCACGGCGATGCGGTGCGCCACCTTGATGGTGCTCAGCCGGTGCGCGATGATCACCGTCGTCCGGCCCTGCATCAGCCGCCCCAGGGCCTCCTGCACCAGATCCTCGGACTCATTATCCAGCGCGCTGGTGGCCTCATCGAGCAGGAGGACGCGCGGATCCTTGAGGATGGCGCGGGCGATGGCGATGCGCTGGCGCTGGCCGCCGCTCAGCCGCATGCCCCGCTCGCCCACGATCGTCTCGTACTGCGCCGGCAGCTCCATGATGAAGTCGTGCGCGTTGGCCGCCCGTGCCGCCGCGATGAGGTCAGCCTCGCTTGCATCCAGGCGGCCATAGCGAATGTTCTCGCTGACCGTCCCGCCGAACAGCATGGTCTCCTGGGGGACAATCGCCAGCTGCGCCCGCAGGCTCGCCTGCGTGAGCGTGCGCAGATCGTGCCCGTCGAGCTGGACGCTCCCGCTGCTCGGGTCATAGAGGCGCGCGATGAGGCTCAGCAGGGTGCTCTTGCCGCCCCCGCTTGGGCCGACCAGGGCCAGTATCTCGCCGGCCGGTATCTCCAGCGTGAAGTCCCGGATGACCGGCCCCTGGGCGTCATAGCCGAAGGAGACATCCTGAAAGGTGATGCGCCCCGCGCACGGCCCAAGCGGCGTCGCGCCCGACGCATCCTGCACCGTGGGCGTCGCGTCGAGCAGGTCGAAGACGCGCTGGACCCCGCCGAGCGCCGCGCGGGCCTGCCCGTAGAGCCCGCCGAGGCCGCCCAGGCTCGCGGCGATGGTCATGCCGTAGATCAGAAACCCCGAGATCATGGCCAGGGTCAGGCGCCCGGCGAGCACCTCGCGCCCGCAGTACCAGATCAGGGCGGTGATCGCGCCAAAGCCCAGGAAGAGCATGAGCGAGGTGAACAGCGCGTTGAAGGCCGCCAGCGTCAGCGAGGCCCGCACGGTTCGCTGCAGGGACGCAGCATAGCGCTCGGTCTCGTAGGCCTCGCGCCCGAAGCTCTTGACGATGCGGATGCCCTGCAGCCCCTCCTCGGCGACCACGGTCGATTCGGCGAGCTGGTCCTGCACCCGCGTGCTCATCCGCTGGATGCGCCGGCCGAAGGTGAAGGCGACCAGGATGAGCAGCGGCGCGAGCACCAGGATGAGCAGGGTCAGGCGGGCGTTTAGCACCAGCACGATCGCGACAGCGCCGACCAGGGTCACGCTCTGGCTGAGCAGCGAGGTAAGGTTGGTGGTCAGCAGCGTGCGCATCTGGGTGACGTCGCTCGACAGGCGTGAGACGATCTCGCCCACCCGGCGTGCGGCGTAGAAGTCGAGCGACAGCCGCAGGAGCTGGCGGTAGAGCGCCGTGCGCAGATCGAAGACGATGCGCTCGCCGATCGCGCTCAGCAGGTACGATTGGGCAAACGAGCAGGCCGCCTGGAGCAGGAAGAGCCCGAGCAGCCCGCCCGCCAGCAGGTTCAGGGCCCCAACACTGCCACCCTGCGTGACCGTCTCGAGCAGCCGGACGATGACGAGCGGGAACGAGAGGCCGAGGGCGCTCGATGCCAGCAGCGCGACGATCGCCAGGGCCATACGCCCCTTGTACGGCGCCAGGTAGCCGAGCAGACGCCGCCAGCTGGCAGGCGTTGGAGTCGCAGCAGCAGGCTGGGGCTCGCCGGCGGCGGACCAGCCCTGGGCGGGCGCGCGCGCGCTGTTGTTGGCCAATCGAGACTCTCCTCGCCAGCGCAGCACCGGGAAGGGCCACGTCTATCCCCATACGCCGGCTGGAGGCCTGGGGCTGGGGCAGTGCCGGCAGCCTGGTGATCACGTGTGGGGCGAACGATCAGGCACCTGCTGCCCTGAGCCAGCTCTGTTCTCTCATTCAGTGTACACTGGATTGGGCCGACTGGCCGCCTTCCGCGAAAGGCTGACGATGCTGGACCTCTCTGCTGCGTTCGCCTCATTCCCCGTGCAGGAGACCGCGCGGCTGCGGCTGCGCGAGATGACACCGGACCATATAGCCGTGATCTTTCAGACCATGGCCGACCCGGCAGTGGTGCGCTACTTCGGCTTGCCACCCATGGCCTCGCTGGAGGAGGCAGCGCAGCGGGTGGCGCGGGTCCGCCAGGCGTTTGCCGAGCAGAGCGGGGTGCGCTGGGCGATTACCCGGCGGGAGGACGGGCAGCTCCTGGGCAGCGGCGGCTTCTGGCGCATAATCAAGCCACACCACCGGGCCGAGCTTGGCTACGAGCTGGCGCCCCGGGGTGGGGGCAGGGGCTGATGCCAGAGGCGGCCGGCGCGATGCTCAGGTTCGGGTTCGAGGTGATGGGCCTGTACAGCGTGGAGGCGACGATTGACCCCGAGAACCACGGGTCACGCCGGGTGCTGGAGAAGCTCGGGTTCGTGCAGGAGGGCTACTTCCGCGAGAGCTTCTACGAGCCGCACACGGGCCGCTTCACCGATTCGGCCGTCTTCTCGCTCCTGCGCTCGACGTGGGCACGGCAAACAGGCGCCTCGGCATAGCCCTGCTGCACCTCGCCCAGGAGCAGCTCGGAGTGAACTGCTCCTGGGCACTTTCCCTGAGGCTGGTCCGGCCCCGCCGCCTGGCCGGGCGGAGCGTTAACCTTGATCAGCCGTCGAGGTGGATGTAGGCCCAGCGGCGGGCGCCAGGCCGGAGGGAGACGCGAGGCGCCGGGGGGCGTGGGGCTGGGGCGGATGCGTCAGCGGCAGCC
>JAAXUL010000225.1 GCA_013336035.1 Chloroflexales bacterium | reverse complement strand
AAGGGCGCTCGGCTGGGCTCGCTTGGGGGGCGATGGGCTTGGTACTCATCGTTCGGTCCTTCTACCGCCCTCGTTTGCAACGGGTTTCCCAGGGCGATCTGTCCAAGGCCATCGTAGCACATAGGGGCCAGGCTGACATCGCCCAGGGTCAGCGCGAGCACCTCACCAGCGCGCATGCCGGTCTCGCGCAGCAAGGTGAAGAGGAGCCGATAGGGCTGAGGGGCAGCGGCAATCGCTTGCTCAAGGGCGGTGCGGTCGGTACTGCTTTCGATCGGGCGGGGGAGCCGCTGGCGCCGCCGGGTGGGCTCGCGCACGGCGAGGGGGTGGACAGTGCAGAGCTGATGGCGGATGGCCCAGGTGAAGAAGCGGCTGAGGGTTGCGGTGCGGCGGGCGATGGTGCTCGGGGAGACCGCGCCTCGGTCTGCCCAGCGCTCCAGGTCTGCCAGGGTGAGCTGGTCGAGGGGGGCAGTCAGGGCGACGGCCGCGGCGGCCAGCTCGTAGCGGTAGGCGCGCCACCCGGGCCATGTCATCGAGAAAGGCCGGGAGGTGCTCGGCGAGGGTCGCTTCCATCGCAGCTCCTGGCCAGGAGAGGGGTTACCGTACCAGTGCTGCTTAGTTTGCCAGAGAAATCCAGACTTGTCGAGGAGAAACACATCCTCGTTTTGGCATCACAGTCAGGTTACGCCCTCGCACTATGCCAGAGATGGCGCATTCTCTGGCACTATAGGGCCTTCGGGTGACTATCTCACGGTGGAACTGACGGTCGTTCTCACTCGAAAACGGTTAATGCGCTACAGGGCGTGAATGTTGGGACTCCCCCGAGTCGGCATTACGTCCCGCGCCCAGCCTCGTCGACCAGAGCGAAGCCACCTTCAGCGACGACTCCGAGCTCAACGAGGATAATGCCGCCCCCTACCTCACCCAGGAGATCGCCAGCGAGGTTCGCACGGTTGCCTCCTCCAGGCATGTCATCCGCAGCTTCCTCCAGGACTTCGCCGCTACGAAGTCGATCGGCGTGCGCTGGGGCCAGGCCCTGATCAGGGAACTGGAGAACCTCTCCTGGCGCATCGCCCACCTCCGCATCCAGCAGGCAATGACGACGGAGGGCATCACGGTCAGCGCCGACGCCGAGCCACTCGTGCGGGAGGCAGCAATCACCCGCGCCCGCACCGTGTTTCAGCTTCACGCCCTGCGTGACCGGCTCGATGCCCAGGGCAACCTGCGCGGCTCCGCCCGCGCCGAGCTGATCGCCCTCGCCGAGGAGCTCACCGAGACGGCCAAGGCGGCCGCGGCCGTGATGGACGGCGTTGAGGTGACGGACGGTACTATCGCACTCGCGACCTGGGAGGTGCTCGACAGCCTCCCCCTGGTCCCGACGGCCCACCTTGCCCCGCTGCCCCCGCCACCCAGGCCGCCGCGTCAGTCGCAGGCGAAGCAGCCGCAGGTAAAGGAGACACCGGCGAAGCAGCCGTCAGCAAAGTCGCGGCGGCTGACGCTAGAGGAGGCCGCCCGGCGCCTGGGCCTGAGCACGGGCCGGGTCGCGGAGCTCGCCCGGAGCGGCGAGCTGGGCCGCAAGGAGGGCGGGCGCTGGACGTTCTCCGAGGCGGAGGTGCGGCGGGTGGCGCGCGAGCGGGCCGACCACGAGAAGGCGGTGAAGCTCCGCAAGAAGCTGGAGAACGATCGCCGGCGCCTGAACGGCCTGCCGCCGAAGCGGCGCAAGCAGCGGCGCAAGGCCCGCGACCTCGACGATGATGACCCGCCACGACGCCGGCGCGGGCAGGGTCTCAGCGTCGACGACATCGGCGCGCTCACTATGCTCGACCAGGTCCTGGCCCAGGAGCGGGCGCTGGAGCAACGCTACAACCTGCCCTTCCGGGCGCCCCAGCAGACCGCGGCCCTGCTCCACCGCTGCGAGCGCTGTGATACGCCGCTGCTGTTCCTGATCTTCGGCGAGCGCGCCGTCGACGCCGCGGGCCTCAATGCCTACGGGCGGCTGATGGAGCAGCACATCAAGCAGAACGGGGTGCCGGCCTACGTGCTGGGGAAGGCGAACGGCACGGGCGACGACGCCGTCTCGCAGCTGCGCCGCGTCTGGCCCGACCACGGCGAGGTCGTCGAGATCGCCGCGAACCGCTGGGAGGCGTTCCTGGAGGAGCAGAGCCAGGGGCATCACTGTCCACCTTGAGGCTATCGATGCCCTGCGTTGCTGACGGCGACGAATCTATGTGACGGAATGTCACCCGACAACTGGTGGTGTGCGGGTGTCAGGTGACATTCCGTCACATACCTGGTTCAGGAGCAGCATCCAACTTTGCAACATATTAGCCACGTCTAGACTATAATAGTCTAGACGTGGCTAATATGTTGTGAGGCTCCCATGTTCATCGACCGCGCTGCCGAGTTGGCGTTCCTCAACGATGTCATAACACGCGAGCACCCCGGCCCTGGCCAGTTCGTGATGCTGTACGGGCGCCGCCGGGTGGGCAAGACCGCCCTGCTGCGCGCCTGGGCCGAGCAGAGCGGCCTGCCCTTCACCTACTGGGTTGCCGAGAAGGACCCCGCCCCGCTCCAGCGCCGCAAGCTCTTCGCCGAGCTGCTCCAGAGCCTGGGCACCGTGCTCCCTGTACCCGCCTTCGAGAGCTGGGCCGAGCTGTGGCGTGGCGTGGCCCAGCTCACCGCCGGTCGCCGCCACCTGCTCATCCTCGACGAGCTGCCCTACGCCGCCGAGGCCGACCCGGCCATGCTCTCCTCCCTCCAGCATGCCTGGGATCAGCTCTTTCAGCGCTCGCAGACGGTGATCGTGATCTGCGGCTCGCACGTCCGCACGATGGAGCTGCTCCTTGGCCGGCAGTCGCCGCTCTTCGGTCGCATGACCGGACAGTGGCACCTACTGCCCCTCGCCTTCGGCACCCTGCGCGAGTTCCTGCCCCGCTGGTCACCCGAGGAGCAGGTCGCCGCCTATGCCATCGTCGGCGGCATCCCCGCCTACCTCTCCTGGCTCAACCCGCGCCAGAGTCTGACCACGAACATCAAGCATGTGATGCTGGCGCCGGGTAGCCTGGTGCTTGCCGAGGCCGCCTTTTTGCTCCAGGACGAGGTGCGCGAGCCCCGGCCCTATCTCGCGGTGCTCCAGGCCCTGGGTAACGGCCACCATACCCTGAAGGAGATCGCCAACGCCAGCATGATCGCCACCGCCCACCTGTCATTCTACCTGAGTCAACTCCAGGAGCTGCGCCTGGTCGAGCGGCGCCTGCCCGCCACCCTCACCCAGGCCGAGCAGCGCCGCTCACGCATGGGGCGCTACCATCTGAGCGACCCGTTCCTGCGCTTCTACTTTCGCTTTCTGGCCCCGGCGGCGGCGGCTGGCAACCTCAGCTACCGCTCCGAGCGCGTGCTGCCGGGCATTCAGAGCGGGCTGCGCGCCTTCGTCGGCGGCAGTGCCTGGGAGGAGCTGGCGCGCCAGTGGGCTGATCGACCCGCGGCCGCCGACACGCTCGGGTTTCTGCCCCAGGCGGTCGGCAGCCACTGGAGCCGCAAGGTGCAGGTCGATGTCGTGGCTGTCGACTGGCAGAACCGTCAGCTGCTGCTCGGCGAGTGCAAATGGACGGCGGACCCGGTGGACCGCAAGGTCGTGCGCGAGCTCATTGAGCAGAAGACGCCGCTGGTTCTCGCCGACATGGAGGCCTCGGCCGGTGACTGGAGCATCCGCCACGCGCTCTTCGCCCGCGCCGGCGCGACTGAGGCGGCACGGGAAACCCTCGCGGCGCACGGCGGGCTGCTCGTCGACCTCGATCAACTCTACGATGACCTCGGCGCGGAGCACGGCTCCCCTGCGTAGAGCAGCACTACGGGCTCCGATCAACGACCCGCCTACAGCCCGACCTGGGCCGAGGCGTTGTCCTTGAAGAGCGAGCCCTTGCGGATGTAGCGGCGCATAACGGTGAGGCTCTTGTGGCCGGTCTGGTCCATGATCGCCCGCTCGGAAACGCCCGCGGCCGCGGCCGCCGTCGCCAGTCCGGCCCGCAGGCTGTGCCCGCTGAAGTACGTCGGGTCGAGGCCGGCTTCCGTCGCCGCACGTTTGACGATGCGAGCCACGTCGCGCCCATCGAGGCCGCGGGGCTGCACCCGCCCGAAGCGCAGCGAGCGGAAGAGCGGCCCATCCTTTATATCGGTGTGCTCCAGCCATGCCTGGAGCGCGCGTACCGGGCAGGTGTCGGGGTTGGAGCCGTAGGCGATGCCCCTGGTCATGCCCTGGCCCTCCTGGTCGGTCTTCGAGCGGCGGATCATCAGCACGATCCCCTCGCGGGTGATCTGCGCGTCGCGCACCGCGAGGCCCACCAGCTCGGAGCGGCGCAGGGCCCCGGCGAAGCCGACGAGGAGCAGGGCCCGGTCGCGCCGACCGCGCAGGTCGTTCTCAAGCTGCTCAACCATCGCCCGAATGATCTCCGTGGTGGCTGGCTGCTTCTCGGTGGGTGCCGTCCCCTTGGCCCGGCGGATGCCGCGCATCACCGCCCGCACCTCGCGGCTGTCCGCGGGCGAGTCGTGGTTGGCGGCCGTGTGATAAAAGACGATGCCCGAGAGCCGGCGCTGGATTGTGCTCACCTTGCGGGCGACCTGGTCCTCCTCGCTTGGATCGGCGAGGTCGGTGAGGTAGAGGGCGACCGTCGCCGGCGTCGCGGGCAAGGACATGAGCTCGCGCTCCACACACCATGCCGCGAAGTGGGCCCAGTCGGCCTTGTACGCCCGGGCGGTGTTGGCGGCCTGGCTGAGGGCGACGAAGTCGCGGGCCTTCTCGACGGTGGGGGCGAGGCGAGCGAGGGCGGCCTCGGTGGGGCTGACGAGCTCGGTCATGGGCGGCCTCATCAATGTCCGATATTCTCCCCCTATCGGACATTCTAGCACCTACATTGCGCCCCAACCGCTGGTTAGCCGGCGGCTGACAGTATCGTGGATGAAAATCTCTTGCGTGGTGCCACCCGACAGCGCTACGATAGGCTGGCGGTTACTCATGGTTCGGAATAATTACCCGAAGCTCTCTGCCCCCGGTTTGGAATGGTCTCCAACGCTGCCCGCTGGAGCTGCGAGGCGATCAGGGTCAGCAGCGTGCGGATGCTGAGCGGCTTGGCCAGATACTCGTTGGCCCCGGCGGCCAGGCAGCGCTCCCGGTCGCCCTGCATCGCGAGCGCGGTCACGACGATGATGGGAATGTCCCTCATGCCGGCGGCCCTGATGCGGCGGGTGGCCTCCAGCCCATCGAGGATGGGCATCTGAATATCCATCAGGATCAGGGCCGGGCGCAGCTCCTCGGCCTGCGCCACCGCCTCGGCGCCGTTCCGTGCGATGACCAGCGTATACCCCCGCGCGGTGAGGGCGTCACTCAGCATCTGGCTATTCTCCTCGTGATCTTCGGCGAGCAGGATCACCGGGCGCTCGCCGCCGGGCGCGAGCTCGGCCTGGGCCAGCGCCCCTCCTGTCACCGCAGGCCCCGCGGTCACCGCAGGCTCCGCGCTGGCCGCCTGTGTCCAGGGAAGGGCCACCCGGAAGCGGCTGCCCGCGCCCGGGCTGCTCTCGAGCGTCACGCTGCCCCCGTGGAGCTCTGCCAGGCGCTGCACCAGGGCCAGCCCCAGGCCTGTGCCTGCATACTGCCGGTTCAGGGCGCTATCAATCTGCACGAAGGGCTGAAACAGCCGGCGCTGGTCGTCCGGCGCGATGCCAATCCCAGTGTCCCAGACCGTAAAAGCCACCATCTCTCGTGTGGGGTCACCCTGGACCTCCAGTCCGACATTGCCGTCCTCGGGGGTGAACTTGACCGCGTTAGAGAGCAGGTTGACCAGGATCTGCTTGAGCCGCCGCTCATCGGCCTCGATCGTTGTCACCTGGGGGTCGATCGTCAGCGTCACCGTGATGCGCCCGGTCAGCGCGGTCTGGGCGACCATCTGCAGACACATCCGGCAGAGCAACGCAACCCGAACGGAGTCGCGCTGGAGCTCGAGCTTATCGGCCTCAATCTTCGAGAGGTCCAGGATGTCGTTGATCAGTGCCAGCAGATGGCGGCCGCTTTCCTCGATACTCCGGATCGCCTTACCTTGCTTCTCGGTGAGCGAGCCGTAGACTTGCTCGTGTAGCAGCTCGGTGCGACCGAGGATCGCGTTCAGCGGCGTGCGTAGCTCGTGGGACATACTCGCCAGGAACTCGTCCTTGAGCCGGGCGGCACGGGCGAGTTGTGCGTTGGCCGTGCTCAGGTCAGCCGTGCGCTCGGCGACGCGCTGGGCCAGCAGCGTACGCTCGCGCTGGAGTGACTCTTCCGCACGCGTGCGCTCAGCGAGCTCGTGCTGAGCCTGGGCGAAGAGCCGGGCATTGGTGATGGCGGTTCCCGCGGTGGCGGCGAGGGCTTCCGCAAGGCGCCCATCCTCATCGCTAATCGTGTTGGGCGTCACGCGGTCAATCGAGAAGAGACCAACGAACTGCCCCTGGGCAATGAGCGGGACACCGAGCCAGCTCCGGATATGCTCGGTGCCCGGCAGAGGTTGCCAGCCCGGGTCAAGCTGCGTATCCGCGATGACGATGCTCCGGCCGCCCGCTACGAGCCGATGCAACACCCCACTCTCCCGCGTGTCAAGCCGCAGCCCCTGGACATGCTGTAGCTCTGTCCAGCGCTCATAGCCGCGGAGCGTATGGACCCGGAAATGGGTCTCGTCCTCGCGGAGCAGCACGCTCGCCGAGTCAAAGCTGATCAGTCGCCCCAGTGCGTCCAAGAGCGCCTCGAGCACGTGCTCCAGATCGAGGGAGCGCGCCAAGGCCGTGCTGGCTGCCTGGAGGGTCTCGGCGATCTGGCGCGCGGCACGCTCACGCTCCAGCAGCTGGGCATTCTGGAGCGCAATGGCAAGCTGGGCGCTCACCTCCGCCACAATCGCGCGATGCTCCTCGGAAAAAGCTGCGGGGGTGGTCGCTGCCAGCTTGAGGATGCCCAGCAGCCGATCCTGCACGAACAGCGGGGCCTCGATAAGTGACCGAAATCCGCTTGCGCGGAGGGCCGCCAGCGCCGGATCGGCGCTGCGGTCCAGATCATCGCTGTACCACAGGGTACCCTGCGCGAAGGCGGCGTCCTGCGGGCGCATGGTGTCGCTGGCAAAGTGGGTGCCAACCTGGGGCAGGCGCGGGCTCGGGGCATCTTCGCTGATGGCGATGAAGGTGAGGGTGGTGCCATCGGTATCGAAGGCGACGATGCTGGCGCGCTCACAGGGAATCAGCTCGCGCAAGCGCGTCAGGGTTGTCTCGGCGAGGGTTTGGGGCGCCTCGATCATCAGGATGGCGCGGTCGATCTGGTGGAGGACCTCCATACGTCGGGCATAGCGGTGCAGCTGCTCCTCGGCCGCCTTGCGCTCAGTGAGATCCTGGATCACCAGCAGCCCGCCCGTGGCATGGCCGTCGGCCGCGGTGAGCGGGGTGGTGCGGAGCATAAGGTGCCGTCCGCCGAAGCTCCGTTCGAGCACCTGCGGTGCCCCAGCCAGCGTGGCGCGAGAGATTGGCTCCATGACGGCCTGGAGCTCGGGAGTGGCCACTTCGCCCAGCGCGCGGCCCACGATCTGCTCACGGCGGATCCCAAACTCCCCCAGGAGGAGGCCATCGGCAAGCATGCAGTGCAGGCTGTGGTCGAAGACCAGTAGGGCGCCGTTGGGGAAGCTGGCCAGCAGGGCGCGGTAGCGCGCCTCGCTCGCGCGCAGGGTGTCGAGTTGCTGGCGGCGTTCCGTCACGTCGTGGAGGCTGGTGAGGAGCCCGCCGAGGCTTGGGTTCTCCAGGGCGTTGGTGCAACTCGCCTCTAGCCAGCGCCAGGTGCCGTTGCGATGGCGGGCGCGGAACTCGAGCCGCGTAGACGCTCCGGGCTGGCCCGTAAGCTGCACGAACGCCTGGCTGACCACGGGCAAATCCTCCGGGTGGGTCAGCGCAGCGATATCGGCGGCCAGGAACTCGGCCAGCGAGTAACCCAGCAGGTCGGTGATCGGGGCGCTGGCGAAGCTGAAGCGCCCCTGGGGGTCGGTGAGCGTGACCGTATCCTGGCTATTGTGAAGGATGGCCCGCAGGCGCTCCTCGCTTGCTCGTAGCTCCTCGGCGAGACGGGCGCGGCTGATCGCGAGCGCCGCGCGCTCGGCGAGATCCCGGGCGAGCGCCAGGTCGTCCGCATCGTAGGGCCTGGGGGTGCGGATCCGCGTCAGGATCAGTACCCCGAGCACGCGGCCGTGCTCGCGCAGGGGCAGCATGAGCATACTGTGAGGGCGCAGGTGTCTGGGGTAGGTCGCGAACGGTACCAGCAGAGCGCCGTCCATCGATCCAGGCAAGGCCGGCGAGATGATCAGTGGCTCACCGGTGGCGGCAACATGCCCGGCCATTCCCTCACCAACGAGCTGCTCCTTGCGCGCGAGGAGCGCGCGCAGCGTCGTCTGGATCTCCGCATCGGTGTCAAAGAGAACCCCTGGCAGCAGCATGCGCCCATCGGGGCTGATCAGGCGCACGGCACACCCATCGCCGATCGCCTCCGCACAGCGCCGGGCGATGAGTGCCAGGGTTGATTCGAGGGTCTGGCCGGCATCGGCAAAGGCCTGGGAAGCTTCGGCCAGGAGCTGGAGGCGCACCGCTCGGGTACGGGCGACATCCGTTGCGGTGGCTACCTGGGCCTGCAGGCGGTGCCGCTCACTGATGTCGCGGTTGATCGCGAGGTAGGCCTGTGGAACCCCCTGGCTGTCGTAGATCGTCTGGACGCTCGCCTCGATGAACAGCTCGTGGCCGTCGCGGTGGAGCTGGACGAGCTCGCCACGCCACTCCCCTCCGGCCCGCAGGGTTGCCTGGGCCGTTACTGCATCCTTACCGCTCAGATACCGAACGACAGGTACTAGTTCGCTCACCGGACGGCCAAGGGCCTCCGCGCGGCTCCAGCGGTACATGTGCTCGGCGGCGCGATTCCAGAAGCGGATCTGCCAATTCGTGTCCGTTACGATGGCCGTGTCAGTGATCTGATCGAGGGGGACCATGCCATCAAGGTTGAGGCAGCTGAGCGGACACGCGCGAGCTGTGAACCCAATATGCTCCATGGTACGCGCACGCAAGAGCTGGACCTCTTCGACGAGTTGGGCATGGGTCATCTGAGTTGGGTCGCGCATGCTGCCTCTTGCATTGGGAGGATTGACGGCGGTGAGGGATGGGAGCCCGCACCGCTGTGGAAACGCGCCGCTATGCTCGTGTGAAGAATAGTAAAGAAAATACAACTCGATTATACTCTGATAATAGCATGGTTCTCATACCGCGAATACTATGTCTGTGGTATATGCCAGATGGCAGATGTCAGGTCAGTATACTGTCGGCGTGAGCCCGACCACGGGCGTTGCTACCTCGGGGCGGTGTGCCAGACCTTACCGTCGCGCAGCCAGGTCCACAGGATGGGTTGCCACCAGAGGTGATCCAGGCTCACTGCTGCGCGCGCCCGCGTCAGGGCCTGCTCGATCAGCCCATCGTGCGAGAGGCTGCGAAAGAAGATCGGCATCATGGCACGCACGGCGTCGGCCTGGATGACCCCGTTCATCGCAATCACTGCCGGCACGCCGATCGCAGCCAGCCGCGCCCCGAGCTGGCGATCTGACAGCGGCTCATGCGCGCGTCCCCCACTCTGGCAGGCCGCGAGCACCATCAGGAGCGGTCGTTGTGCCAGCCGCTCGATCTGGGCCGCCAGGGCAGTCGTGGAGAGCCGGTAGGTCCCACCGTGGGCCTCCTCTAGCCACAGGTACGTCTCCCCAGCCACCGAGCTCCCATGGCAGATGTGTCAAGGCCGGTTCACTTTTGACCCAGATCGCCGAGTTGCTTTTGACCCACCCCGGCGATTGGGGTAGTACATTTGCGCGGATGTCGTGGGCTGGACGGGCGATCAGATCTCCTGGCGCGGGCG
>JAAXUL010000911.1 GCA_013336035.1 Chloroflexales bacterium | reverse complement strand
TGCTCGTCGTCCACTTCACGGATCAGCACCTGGATGCGGCGCATAGCGTCCTCCTCACTGGTCGGTATGCTGGCGTGATCCTACCACACTCTGCCGGAAGTTGACCCACGACTTTTTCGCGCTAACGAAACGTTTCCTGAAGGTGGGGTCCTTGGGGTAGTCCGGGAGCTCGGGCTCCTCCTCGGCGTTGAGGTGGTAGAGGTTGCCGAAGAACTCATCGAAGCCGTGCATGGTGGGCAGGAACCTGTCCTTGTCGCCGAGGTGGTTCTTGCCGAACTGGCCCGTGACGTAGCCGAGGGGTTTGAGCAGCTCGGCGATGGTGGGGTCCTCGTCATAGAGGCCGACCTCGGCGCCGGGTAAGCCGACCTTGGTCAGGCCCGTGCGGATGGGGTTCTGGCCGGTGATGAAGGCGGCGCGGCCGGCGGTGCAGCTCTGCTGGGCGTAGTAGTCGGTGAAGGCGACACCCTCGTTGGCGATGCGGTCGATGTTG
Source organism: Chloroflexales bacterium (assembly GCA_013336035.1). Taxonomy (GTDB): domain Bacteria; phylum Chloroflexota; class Chloroflexia; order Chloroflexales; family Chloroflexaceae; genus CAIWXH01. The sequence goes on along the minus strand of JAAXUL010000911.1, from coordinate 3,137 downwards.
GGCGTCCGGTAGCCCATCTGGCCGCGGCTGTTGTAGCTGATGTTCCACCAGCCGATGTCGTCGCCCCAGAGGATGAGGATGTTGGGCTGCTTCGCTGCCATAGTGTCTACCTTTCTTCATATGAGATTAGGTGCCAGGTCACCTCGAGAGCGTCCTGGTGGAGTAGCGGCAGAGGCGCCGACCTGTGTCGGCGCGGTTGTCAATCGGTAGAGTTTTCGATATGGGCATGGTTAGTGAATTCCTTCCCATAAAACAGTTTTTATTCGCCATGCCACAAGTAGGGCTTATTACAGCGCAAATCGTGGCATTGCACAATAGGCAGACGATCTATTTGCATAGGGGCTACCGGGATACTAGGGTAATGGGTCAGGCGGATGTGCGCCGCCTGTCCAAATAGATCACTCATGAATGCTACAGCCGCGCCATCATGCCACGCCATATAAAGGGTCGTATTTAGGCGCACATTATGGGAAACTTCCAGCGAGCAAATGGCTCCATCGGTGGCATGTACCGTTGTAATGCGGGAGGGGCCCTGTTTGCGGGCAGGCCCCTACGTCGGTGCGTCCCCGCCGGCGTGGGCCCGGCGCCTCGCCAGCGAAGCCAGACCAGCCTCTGCCGAGCGAATCACAGGAGGCGCTCGATCTCGTCGAGCTTGGCGTGCAGGGCGGCCGTCGCCCGCTCCTGCGTCGCCAGCATGTGCCTGAGCTCGGTCACATAGGTCTTCAGGTCGCTAGGCTCTGCCGGGGCCGCTTCCTCTGCCTTCGCCTCAGGCGGGGTCAGGAACTTGTTCGAGAGGAAGCCGGCCAGGGTGCCGAACAGACCGACGCCCGCCATCATGATCAGCAGGCCGACCATCCGCCCCGCGTTCGTGACCGGGTAGCGGTCGCCGTACCCCACCGTCGTGATTGTCACCCAGACGTACCAGATGGCGTCCGAGGCGCTGGTGATGTTGGCCCCCGGGGCGTACTGCTCGAACTTGAGCGCCGCCAGGGCGCCGAACTCGACGACGCAGATCACCAGGAACACCACCGTGAGCAGCGTGTTGTCCGCCCGATGGCGAATGAAGTCGCGCCACAGGTTGCCGACACCGAACTCGCGCACGAAGCGGCCCACCCGCCACAGTCGGAAGACGCGCAGGATCTTGGTCTGCGTCAGAGGCAGGCTCGAGAGCAGGTCGGCCCACCCGAAGCCCCGAAAGAAGTAGGCGCCTTTCGGGGACGCATGGAGCAGCCGCCACACAAAGTCGCCCAGGAAGATGGGCAGGAAGATCGCGTTGATCACGTTGAGGATGGTCTGGAGGCCCTCGTCAGCGATCCACAGATACCCGATCACAAGGTTGGCGATCGATAAGATCGAAAGGGCGGCAATGAAGAGCTCGTAGCCAAGGGAGCCCTGCCGCTCCTGTGCAGGTTCGTTCGCCGCCATTGCAGGCTCCTCGTGGAATGGCCCATGTCGCATCAGCGCAGATCTTTCACGCGCGTGGGACATGGCCGCGCATGCCACCAAGGGCCAGAAAAACCCTTGTGACGCGGACGATCTCGCTGCACGCTGGCTACAGCCAGGGGCCGGACCCCTGCCCATCGTCAGCGACGCGGTGGCTGTGTGTGCTACTCAGTGCGGGTCGTGCCGTAATAGCTGGCCACCGGCTTGGCCCCCTCCTGGGCCTCCTGGAGGGCCTCGAGCACGAGCTTCTGGCCGCCTTCGAGCTCCTTGGCCGTGCTTTCATCCACCGTGTCGACGTGGATGCTGGCAGCCGTGCGCCCGAGCTGCGCCTTGGCGGCGACGACCTGGTCGGGCGGCAGCGTCACCAGCAGCGTGGAGCTCCCCGGCTCCACCTTGGCCGCCAGCTCGCGTGTGTCGCCCGACTTGCGCTTCTTCGCGGCGTAGGTCGCGCCCAGGCCGATCAGGGCCGCGGCCGAGGCCACGGGGAAGACCAGGGCGCTGGCCGCGATCAGCCCGACGGACCCTGCTACGATGCCCCCCCAGGGATCGCCTTGCTCGCTCAGCTTATGGGCCTCGTGCACATGGAGCTTGCCGTTGGGGTCGGTGCGCAAGGTCGCGGCGTTGTACAGCCTGATCGCCGTGCCCCGCAGCTCCTGCAACGCCGCCGACGCGCCTTCCTCGCCCGCGAAGTGGGCGATGATCAGAGAGACGGTCACATCACTCATCGTTGGACTCCTCGTTCGTGTAGCGTCGCTTCATTCAGGCCGGAGTGGCTGTCTCGGGCCGGGCAGAGCGCTCGATCGCGCCCACAGCCGCCTCAACCGTCGGGCAGATATGGTCTTCGCCGATGATTCCCAACAATCCGGTGCGCTGGCTGAACTCCCGCACGGGCGCGTGCAGGTCGGCGACATAGATGGCGATGCCCTTGCTCTTCAGCTCGAGCACCAGCCCTTTCAGCACCTCGGCGCTGGTGATGTCCAGCGAGTCCTGCGCGACCGCATCGAGCACGATGGCCCGGGGCGCCGGTTGCGCTTCGGCAAGCACGGCCTTGATGCGCTCGCGGACGGTCAGGGCGTTCGCGTAGTACATCGGCGCGTCCAGGCGGAGGATCAAGACGCCTGGGACCGCGCTATTCTCGGGATGCCGCTTCAGATCGGAGTAGGCGCCCGGCGTCCCCGGGACGCGCCCCAGGCTGGCCAGATGCGGGCGGCTGGAGTGATAGACGACCAGCAGGAGCGAGGCGATCAGGCCGATGACCATGCCCTGCAAGACGTCGAAGAACAGCACGCCGGCCAGGGTCAGGGCCCCCAGCCAGAACTCTACCGGTGAGACGAAGCGGATCTTCTGGAGCTTACGGGCAACCATGGTATGCCAGACGGCGTTTATGATCAGGGCCGCGAGCACTGCCTCGGGCAGGCTGGTGAACAACGGGGTGAGAAATATCACGGTCACGATCGTCGCGACCCAGGCCACCAGGTTGGCGACCTGGGTCTGCGCCCCCGCCCCCTCCTTGACCGCCGAGGAGGACATGCTGCCTCCCGCGATCATCCCGCCGAGCAGCGCACTGCCGAGATTGGTGATGCCATTGGCCTTCAGCTCTTGATCAGGGTCGATCTCATACTGGTGCTTCTCGGCGAACTCGCGCGCCACCCCCAGGCCCTCACTGAAGGCGACCAGGAAGATCCCGATGGCCG
>JAAXUL010000910.1 GCA_013336035.1 Chloroflexales bacterium | reverse complement strand
GCCTCACTGTCGGCAGGGGCGCGCCCGCCGAGGGCGCGGCGAGCATCGGCTACAGCCTCGTCGGCACGCGCGAGGCCACCGACACGGACCTGCCGCTCGCGGCTGGCAGCGTCAGCTTCGCCCCGGGCGAGACCAGCGCGAGCGTGAGCGTGAGCCTCGCTCGCCTAGGGCTCTACGGGGTCACCGAGATTGTCCTGAGCCTCGACAAGCCCGTGAGCGGAGTGGCCCCGGCCGGCCTCCGCACGGTCGCCGTCCCGACCGCCTGGTACAGCACCTACGCGCCATTTAGCTGGCGGTAGGGCAAGTTCGTGGTGGGTTTCGCAGACGCTGGATGTACGGGCGCCCCTTCTGGGCGCCCCTCGTGGGGCTCAGCCCGGCGCTGCCGCGAGCAGCCCGCGCAGCGCGCGGAGCGACTCCTCCGGCGCCTCCTCTTGCGGGAAGTGGCCGACGGCGGGCAGCTCGAGCACCTGGGCCTGGGGCAGCACCTCGCGCCAGCGGGCCAGATAGCGCGGCCCAAAGGCGGGGTCCTTCAGACCCCAGATCAGCTGGGCGGGCAGCCCCGCCAGAGCCGCGCGGCGCGCCCACAGCCCGGCGCACCAGGTCGACCCGGCCGCCACCTGGCGCGCGAAGGCGAACATACCGTGGCGGTCGTCGGGGCGCGGGAAGGGCCCAAGGTACTGGCTATGGATGGCCGGCGTCAGCTTCGCGCGGTCGCCGTAGACCATAGGCAGCAGCGAGCGCGCAGAGGCGTTCAGGCGCAGGTAGAGCAGGCGCCCGACCGGCCCGCCGAAGAGCCTCCCGACCGTCGGCACGGCGAACTCGCCCTCCATCGGCCACATAAAGGTATTGAAGAGCGCCAGGCGCGCCACCCGCCCAGGGTTATCGAGGGCGTAGGACAGAGCGATCGGGCCGCCCAGGTCGTGAGCCACCAGGGTGAGCGGGCCGAGCCCGAGACGGTCGATCAGGGCCGCCAGATTACGGGCGTGGTCAGCGAAGCCGTAGCCCCAGCCCGGGGGCTTGGCAGAGAGCCCGAAGCCGATATGGTCGGGCGCCACGCAGCGGTGCTCAGCGCGCAGGGCGCCGATCAGGTGGCGGTAGAGGAACGACCAGGTGGGCGTGCCGTGGACGAAGAGGATCGGCTCGCCGGCGCCCTCATCCACATAGTGCATCGCCCCGCCATCAAGCTCCAGGAAGTGCGACGCAAACGGGTAGGCCTCGCGGTCAAGCCAGCTTGGAGTCATGGTCCCTCCTTACGGGGGCGCATAGCGCGCCGCCCTTAGCCCTCCGATGGCTCGCTGTCCGCGCCGGCCACTGGCAGCAGCGCGGCGATCGTCTCCACCAGGAGGCGCAGGCCCACCGGCTTGGCCAGGTAGGCGTCCGCCCCCGCCGCCAGACAGCGCTCGCGGTCGCCCGGCATCGCCAGCGCGGTCAGCGCGATGATCGGCACGGCGGCCACGGCGGGGTCGTCCCGGATATGCTGTATCGCCGTCAGCCCGTCCATCCCCGGCATCTGGATATCCAGCACCACCACGTCGGGGCGGGTCGCCCGCACCTGGGCCACGGCCTCATCCCCGGTGCGCGCTCCCGCGACCTGACACCCCTGCTGCGCGAGCAGGTCGAGGTACATCGCGAGGGTGAGCTCGTGATCGTCCGCGATCACGACCCGCAGGGGCTGGGCCCAGGCCCGGGGATGAGACGAGGGCGCCCGCTCTACCGGCAGCGCCACGTTGTCCACGCTGGCCCAGGGCAGGCTGGCTATGAAGCGGCTGCCCACCCCCGGGGTGCTGTCCAGGCTGATACTGCCGCCGTGCATATCGACCAGCCGGCGCACCAGGGTCAGCCCCAGCCCGACCCCCCCGTACTGCCGGGCAAGCCGCCCGTCCACCTGAGTGAAGGGCTGAAACAGCCGCTCGTAGTCGGCTTCGGCAATGCCGATGCCAGTGTCCCAGACCACAAACTGGATGCGCTCCCGCCCACGGTCCGCGCTGACCTCCAGGCCGACCGTCCCGCCGGCCGGGGTGAACTTGACCGCGTTGTCGAGCAGGTTGACCAGGATCTGAGTCAGGCGCCGCTCGTCGGCGCGCAACCCGTCCACCCCCTGCTCGACGCTACGGAACAGGCGAATGCCCTTCTGCTGGGCGGCAGCCTGGACGAACTGTAGCGCCGACCGGCAGAGGATCTCCACATTCAACGGCAGCAGATCCAGCGTCGCGGCGCCGGCCTCGATGTGGGCCAGGTCGAGGATGTCGGCGAGGACGCTCAGCAAGTGGCGGCCGCTCTGCGCGACGGTGGCCAGGGCCTGCCGCTGGCGCTCGCTGAGCGGCCCGTAGAGCCCCTCGTCCAGCGCCTCGGTGATCCCCAGGATGGCGCTGAGCGGCGTGCGCAGCTCGTGGCTCATCATGGCCAGGAACTCATCCTTGAGCCGCAGCGCGCGGGTCAGCTGGGCGTTGGTGCGGCTAAGCTCCTCGCTATGCGCCCGCAGGGCCGCCTCGTTCTGCTTGCGCGCGGTGATGTCGTGGGCGGTGACCACGCCCAGAACGAGCGTACCGCGCTCGTCGTACATCGGGGTGCCATTTAAGACCAGCCAGCGATCCGGGCCAGGCCTCTCCGGCCGCATGCACAGCTCAAGGCCCGTAAATGACTCGCCGCGCAGCACCCGGTATACCGGCCAGGCCTCATGTGGAAGCGCCTGGCCATCCTCTGCGTAGAGCCGCAGCGGAATCGCCTGGTCCATCGCGCTCAGCGTCGCGTGGGTGGTAGTGCTGTCCAGCTCGCCCAGGCGCAGGCCGGCCGTGTTGACGACGGCGACCGTGCCGTCCGGGTGGAATGCAACGACCCCCTCGTGCAGGGTGCGCACGATGGCGGCGAGCTGCTGGCGCTCATACTCGAGCGCGTGCGCGGCCTGCCGCTGCGTGGTGACATCGGTCGTGACGATGACCGCGCGCCAGTCCGGGAAGTCAACCAGCACCGCGCTGACGTTGGTCCAGACCTCCTCGCCCGCCTCGGTGACGAAGCCGTTCACCTGATTGGTCACCGCCTGCTGCTCACAGAACACGCGGTTGCGCACCAGCTCCTCTAGGGGCCGGGGCGTCCCATCAGGCCGGAAATACTGGCGCGCAAGGTGGTCCCCCCGGAACAGGCCGGCCCGGTCCATGCGCAGAATCTGCTCCAGGGCCGGGTTCACATAGACCAGGGTCTGCGCGGCGTCGAAGATAGCGATGCCGACCGGGAGGAGCTCGAACAGCGTGCCCAGCTTACGCTCGGTCTCGCGCAGCGCCTCCTCGGTGCGCCTGCGCTGGGTAATGTCGGTGACCGTCACCCCAACGCCGGCGACCTCACCTGCCGATCCAGGGACCGGGAAGTAGCTGATCAGCCAGTCGCGGACGCCCCTGTCCCACGGACAGAGCCGACTACGCAGCTCCAGATCACGCGCCGCCACGCCCGTCGCCAGCACCTGGCGCATCATCGGCTCCAGGCGGGGGGCCAGGCCCGGGAGCATCTCGCCCAGCGTGATCCCCAGGTGCTCGGCGGGTGGCCGGCCATTGAGCGCGGCGAGGGCCGGGTTGATAAGCTGATAGCGCAGCTCGTGGTCGAGGTAGCCGATCCCAATCGGCGCGCTGGCGACGAGGG
>JAAXUL010000224.1 GCA_013336035.1 Chloroflexales bacterium | reverse complement strand
GCAGGTGGCGCACCGCGAAGAAGACGATCGCGGCCATCGCGCCGAGGATGAGGGCCTGGATGGGCGCGGCGACGGTGGGCAGGAAGGCGGCGATCACGTCGAAGGTGACGATCGGGTTCTTGGGGTGGGGCACCAGAAAGTTGAGCCAGATGAAGAAGGCCACGGCCATGCCGCCGTTGCCGAGGGCGGCGAGGAAGTAGAGCGGCGAGTACTGCTCGCCGAGACCCCGACGAAGACCAAACCAGCGTGTCGCGAAGCGCAGCATAGGGACATCCTCCTGGTGTGCAAAGAAGATTTTCAGCTTCTGCCAGTCAGATGCACAGCTCTGCGCTCAGGTTACAACAAAGTGTGTGCTTTGTGCAAAATACTAGGTGTGCATGGCTCATTTCGAGCCTGAACACCTAAAGTGATAGTTGAAGGGCGGTTGTAGTGGACTTCGCCCGCCACGCCCCCCAAATGATAACGAAGCTGCTCACACAGCGAAGCTGTAGCTACTGACCCAGATCGTGCTGGCCCCAGGGATGGTCCGGCGGCTCGCTGGGGCAGCGGAGCAGCAGCGCGATGGCGCGGCTATCGCCGAGGTTCTGCCAGCAGTGGGGCAGGGTAGCCTCGAAGCGCAGGATCGCGCCTGGCTCAATCCGATAGACGGCGTCGCCGATCGCGCAGGCGAGGCACCCCTCCAGGCCGACGACGAGCCCCTGGCCAGGCTGCATGATGGGCGCCTCCGCGCAGCCCGCGCCGGGGTCGAGGGTGAGCAGCAGCGGCTCCAGGCGGCGGCTGGCAATCACGGCGCTCAGGTCGGCGAGCGAGCTGGGCGGGACGGGCGGCGCGGGCGGCTGGTCCGCCGCCTGGTAGACGACCTGGCGGCGCGGCGCCGCGGGAGTGAAGAAGGCGGCGAGCGGGATACGCAGGGCGACAGCGAGCCGCTGGAGCGTGCTGACGCTCGGCGAGGTCTTGCCGTGCTCGATCAGGCTGAGCGTGTTGACCGCCAGGCCGCTCGCCGCGGCCAGCCCTTTGATCGAGAGGCGCCGGGCTGCGCGCAGCGCGCGCAGGCGCGCCCCGACATCGATTGGCTCCTCCCGGGGGTCCTCGCGTGGCTCGGCGCTATGCCGGGGACGGGCGTCCCACGGGGATGAATCGGTTTGGTGCATGGCGTCACGCCTCCTCTACGCTGAGCAGCTGTCCCTATGAGCGCCGTCAGTGATCGCCCCGAACTGAGTGTGCGCCACGATGATTGCGCAGGATACTGCTCTCCGATGAGCCCGCATCCTGCGCCCTTCCCCTGTGCCTGGCTGCTCCCGCCGCAGCAGGCGGCCTGTGCCCTCTAGCTGGCCTTGACCTGACGTGCCGCTGGCTTCTGCTGGGCGGCGGCGCCGAAGATGCGGTCGGTGAACTTGACATACCAGGCCGCCGCCTGGACCTGGATGATGTAGGCCACGGCGATGATCAAGGCGATCTCCGCGCCCGCTTTGCCGAAGGCGGTCATGGCCACCGCCAGAGCGATCGAGAGATTGCGCATCACGCTGCCATACACCAGCGCGATCGCATCGCCGCGCCCGAAGAACAGCTTGCCGACCAGGGTGCTCAGCAGGAAGTTCACCCCGTAGAGCAGGAGCAGCGGCACCAGTAGCCGTAGCAGCAGGGCCGGGTTGCCGACGATCGTCGCCGCCTTGGTGGCGATCGCCGTGAACACGATCCCGAGCACGCCCAGGGTCGAGATGGTCGGGAAGCGTGGCTTCCACTCGGCGTTGTAGCGCGGCGCCCCGTACAGCTTGACCAGCACGCGCTGGGTGAGATAGCCCGCCGCCATTGGCAGGAACACGATCAGCAGGATCTGGCTGAAGATCTCGCCCAGAGGCACATCGACCGCGGTGCCCATCAGCAGCTTGAGGTAGAGCGGTGTGGCCAGCGAGCCCAGCACCAGCCCGATCACCGTCATCTTGACCGCCGCCGTGACATTGCCCTTGGCGAAGCCGGTCCAGGAGATGGTCATCCCGGAGGTCGGGAGCAGCGCGGTCAGCAGCAGGCCCACCGCGATCAGCGGGCGGTCCGCGAAGAGCAGCTGGCCCATGCCAAAGCCCAGGAAAGGGATGACCCCGAAGTTGAGCACCTGGGTGACGATCTGGAGGCGGGTGTCACCCCCGGTGACCACCTCCTTGAGGTTGAGGGTCACCATCATGGGGTAGACCATCAGAAACGTAAGCGGGGTAATCAGGGCGCGCAGGGGCGTGGGGTCGGCCCACACGCCATAGAGCAGGCCCAGCAGCATCGCCGCGGGGATGCTCCATACCAGATGCTTCTGCAGAACGGCGAGCGTCTTCCACATACCTTCCTCCATGCATAGGATGGGCAACGGGAGCGTGTCGGGCGACACCGATTGGGTGTCGGGCGGTCGGGCAGGCCGCCAGGCGGGGCGTGGGTGCAGGCAAGGCCCGGCGATGGGATCACCGGGCCTGCAACCTGACCACGCAGGCCGAACCAGACGGAGCGCGTGGCATCACGATCAGACCTGTGTACCGGTGTGATGCGGCCAGGGCCAGGCAGGTTACAGGATTTCTTGACGGCAGCCTAGTATATTGGTTGTGACACGCTCAAAGAGGAGAATGGATCCAGTATTTTACGACAGAGATGGTCGAGCGCACGAAGCAGCGATGCCCATCGGTGATGAGCATCGCCTTCCAGGTGACGCGACCCTACGCCTTGCGGAGCATGCTCCAGGCCAGCTGGAGGGTCAGTCCGAGGCCCAGGAGGCCGGCAACGGTGAACACGATCGAGGTCGGGTCGCCAAAGTGGGGCATCTGGAAGCGGCCCCCCGCGAGGGCTGAGCTGACCAGCAGCCCGCTCAGCACCAGGCCCAGGGTCAGGCGGCCGGCGCCGCGCTCGACCCGTCGGCCCAGCCCCTCCAGCCGCCGGCTGAGCTGCTCGTCGCTCTCCAGGTAGAGCGTGAGCCGGCCGTGCTCGTATTGCTCGAGCCAGCGCAGGGTGGCCGCGTGTAGCTGGGGCACGTGGCGCAGCAGGTCCTTCGCCGCGCCCAGGGCCTGCTTCTTCACCGTCTCAGCCACCGCCTCGCGCGCGTAGTCCTGCTGGAGCAGCTCCGTCAGCTCGCCGAAGGCGGTGTCTACCAGCGAGACCTCGGGGGCGACCTGGCGGATGAGCTGCTCGGCCTGGACCAGGGCCTTCATCGCCAGGGTGAGCCCGGGGTCGGCCCCCAGGCCGTGGCGGTGCATCAGCGCCGTCAGCTCCTGCAGCACCGTGGCCAGCGCGGGCAGGCTGTCGCCGCAGCCCAGGGCGCGGCGCACCAGCCGCTCGAGGTCGCGCGTGAAGGCGCCCTGGTCCACCACCTTGAAGGCCGGGGCCATCGTCAGCATGATATGGGCCAGGTTCTGTGCATCGCGCGCTTTGAGCGACCAGATCACATCGATCAGGGCCAGGCGCTGGATCTCGCTCAGGCTGCCCATCAGGCCCATATCCAGGAAGATCAGCCGTCCGGTCTGGGGGTCGACCAGGATGTTTCCGGGGTGGGGGTCGCCGTGGAAGTAGCCGTCCAGCAGCACCTGCTTAAGCATGGCGCGCATGAAGGTCGTCGCCAGGGCTGCCCGGTCCACGCCCGCGGCGTCCAGCGCGGCGAGCTCGGTCAGCTTGATCCCGCTCACGCACTCCATGGTCAGCACGCGGGCGGTGCTGACGTCATCGTAGAGCCGGGGCACCTGCACCGCGGGGAAGACTGCCATCGTCTGCCCCAGGCGGCGGATGTGGGCGGCCTCGTTCTGGAAGTCCAGCTCGGTGACGACACTGTCGGCGAACTCGTCGACGACCCCGACCAGGTTGAGCTCGCGGGCCAGGGGCAGGCGCGCCTCGAGCAGCCGGACGGCGTCGCGCATCACCCCCAGGTCGGCGCGCATGGTCACGTCGATGTCGGGGCGCTGCACCTTCACCACCACGGCCTGGCCGTCGCGCCGCCGCGCCCGGTAGACCTGGCCGATCGAGGCCGCCGCCAGGGGCGTCGGCTCGAAGCAGGCGAAGCACTCCTCGGGCGGCGCCCCCAGCTCCTCGGTGATGATGCGCCTGGCCTCGGCGTAGGGGAAGGGGTCCACGCTGCTGTGCAGGCGGCTCAGCTCGCGCTGCCACGGCGGCGGCAGCATTTCGGTGCGGCTGGCGATCACCTGGCCAAGCTTGACGTAGGTCGGCCCCAGGTCCTGCAGCAGCAGGCGCACGATCTCCGGCACACTGGTGGTGCTGACTACCGGCGCGCCCCGGTAGAGCAGCCGCTGCATCCCCTGGCGCAACCCGGCCAGGGGGGTCAGGCTGACCGCGATCTGGATGAGGTAGCGGCGCATGGTCTCGTAGGCCTGGGCGATGCGCACCTGCTCGGCCAGCCGGCCATGGGGGAGCTGGCCCAGCCAGCGCCAGTAGGCCTTGCTAGTCTGACGGGCCGGGTCGAGCAGCGGGCTGTCGAGGCCGCTGAGCGCATTGAGCAGGGTGATCAGCAGGCCGGCCAGCGTCCCGCCAATCAGGCCTCCGACGACGAAGGGGTAGCGGGCGAAGTCCCACCAGGGGTGGACAAAGAGGGCGAAGAAGAGGGCGTTGAGCAGGACGCTGGAGAGGCCCATGCTCCAGAGCATCAGGCGGGCGGTGAGGAGCAGGACCACGGGCTGGAAGAGCAGCTGGACGAGGGCCAGGATGAGCCCGGCCAGGGGGTAGATCAGCAGCTCGTAGCCCGGCACCTGGCCCAGCAGGCTGCCGGCGACCTCATCGTTGATGGTGGCCCCGGGCAGCACGGCGATGGTCAGCGCGATCGCCAGGGTGTTGACCAGCACGCGGACGAGGAAGCGGAGCATAGATCTCTCCTACTCTTCTGCCAGTGTTGCCGCTCCGGTCTTCGCGGGGGTGGGCAGCAGCACGCGGCGGGCGGTGGTGACGATCCACTTCCAGTGCAGGGCGAGGTGCAGGGCCAGCAGGCCGAACATCAGCACGGCGCCCCAGGCGTGCAGCTGCTTCCAGTCATAGACGCGCATCCCGAGCAGCGGTGCCGCTGCGAGGGGGTTGCCCTCGTCCAGGTTGCCGCTGAGCGGCCAGATCAGCAGGCCCGAGACGGCGAGCAGCAGGCCGAGGCCGAACAGCCAGAGGTCGACCAGGCGGTTGCGCCGCACGGCCTGTGGGCGGGGCCGCGGCGCCCGGGCGAACACGGCCTGGACCCAATCCCAGTGCCAGACCAGGTGCAGCGTCGAGCCGGTCAGCATGGTCACGGCGGCCACGATATGGACGATCACCCAGCTGGGGCGGCTCAGGCCCCAGACGAGCAGGTTGGGGTCTTTGTTGTCGATGACCAGACTGCTGATGATGACGCCGAGCAGGGCCAGGAAGAGCGCCCCGTCGAGCCAGAAGTTGCGTGTTGCCTTATGCATTGGGAGCCTCCTCATCGGTATCGGGCTTACGCTGGAGCCGCAGCAGCGGCACGCCCAGGTCGCGGATGCGGGTCAGCAGGCCGTGCAGGGCCGCCTGGTCGATCACCGGGCCGACGAGCAGAGTCTCGCCGGTGGGGAGCAGGGTTGCGGCCAGCGGCGCGAACTGCTCCAGCCGACGTTGGTCCAGGTGCCCCTGGATGACGATCTCGTACTGCTCCATGGTGCTTCCCTCGCTCGCCGCTGCTCACCGGTCCTGCTTGCTCTCAGGGTACGGCGGATGGGCGCCGATCGCGCCTGGCGAACGATAGGTTGCTGAGATAGGGCGCACATGCGCAACGGCCCCTATCTTTCGATTGGGGCCGCAGGAAAAGCGGGGGCGCGGGGGACCCAGGTTCCCCCGCGTTAGATTAGACCGAGCTCGCGCGCGCGGGCGACGGCCTGGGTGCGGCTGGTGACCTCGAGCTTGCCGAAGAGATTATGCACGTGCCATTTTGCCGTGCCCAGGCCGATGATCAGCCGCTCGGCGATGGCCTGGTTCGACAGCCCCTCGGCGAGCAGGCGCAGCACGCTGAGCTCCTGCTCGCTCAGGAGCCCGTCGGCGGCCTGGCCGTCAGGCATAGGCCGCGGCGGGCTCGGCGCAGCCTGTGCCTGTGCCTGGGCGTCTGCAGGCGTAGGGCCGAGCGCGGTTCGCAGGGTGTTGAGGAACGCCTGGGTCTGGCCGCTGCCGCCCAGGCCTTGCGCGTTGAGCCGGGCCAGCAGCGCGCCAAGCCGCGGGCCCTCGTCGAGGAACACGCGCACAAACCCCTCTGGCGCGGCCAGCTCTACCGCTTGCGCGAGCGCGGTGAGCGCCCCCGCAGCATCCCCGCGGGCCTCGAGCGTCAGCGCTTGTAGCACGAGGCACTGGGCCAGGCGGAGCAAGCGGCCCGCGGCGCGGGCAGTATCGGTCAGGGCGGCGAGCAGCGCGTCGGCCTCAGGGAGCCTGCCCTGGGCGAGCCAGACCCGGGCCAGGGTGATCTGGTCGAGCTCGCGGCGAAAGCCGTCCTGGCCGGGAGTGGCGGGCTGAAATGGCACGAGCAGGCGGGCCGCGCCGTCAACCTCCCCCGCCGCGAGCAGCCGGCGCACCCGCAGGCTCCGGATCATGCTGGCGATATCCGGGTGCAGGTGCACCGCGCACGCGATCTGCTCGGCCCGGCCCAGGGCCGCCTCGGCAGCGGCGGCATCCCCTTGCGCGCCGCACAGCTGCGCCCGGATCGCCTCGCCGAGCGCGATCGCGTAGGGCACGCCCCAGCGCTCAAGGTCGTGCAGCCCCGTCTCGACCTGCCCGGCGGCGTCGCGCAGCTCGTTCCGCTCGAGCGCCACCTGGCCAAGCACCAGATTGATGAAGCCTCCCAGCCAGAGGCCGTGCGTCTCGCCGCGGCCGACCAGCGGGAGGTAGGTGCGCATCAGCTGCGCGGTCGCCTGCAGGGCGCCCGTCACCAGGCCCATCGCGCCGAGCTTCGCGAGGCAGATCGGGATCACCCCGGTGATGCCACTGGCCTCGCCGTGCCTGACTGGCTCCATGAACAAGCGGGTGGCGGCGGCGAAGTCGCCGCTCAGGTAGGCGACAAAGCCGGCGGCCCAGCAGGCGCCGTAGCGCATCGCGATGAGCTGCTCGGGGATCTCGGCGATGCCCTCGGCGACCTCGGCCGGGAGGGTGCTTGCCGTGCCGCGCAGCTCCAGGATGAGGGCCCGGGTGGTGGCGATATAGCTGCGGAGCGCGCGGATATCGCGAGGCGAGCTCAGGGTATCCAGATGGGCCTCGGCGTCCTGGAAGTACGGCTCCACCGCCTGGATCTGCCCGGTCAGCTGGAGCGACCAGGCGTGGAAGATGCAGAGCCAGGGCCGCCGGGCTACCAGGTCGCGCGGGAGCTTGCCGATCAGGGCGAACAGGTTCAGATCCGCGCGGGCCCAGGCTGAAGTCCCCTCGCGCTCGACGATCGCGGCCGCGTGCTCGCCATCGCCGGCCGCGATCGCGTGGCGGATGGCCTCGCTCAGCATGCCCTGGCGCTCAAACCAGCGCGCGGCGCGCCGGTGGAGCGCTGCGGTGTGTGCCGGCTCCTGGCGCAGGGCCACGCGCAGGAAGTCGGCGAACAGATGGTGGTAGCGATACCACGCGCGGTGGCCGTCGAGCGGCACCAGAAACAGGTTCATCCGCTCGAGGCGCTCCAGGATGAGCTGGGCGTAGCCGGGCTCGCTGCCCGCGTGCATGGGTTCGGGCTCGAGGCCCAGCACGGCGTCACAGAGGGGTGCGCACAGCCGATCGAGGATGGCGGTCTGGTAGAGGAAGGCGCGCAGGTGCTCGGGCTGGCGCTGCATGACCTCGTCGAGCAGGTAGTCGATCACGTAGCGGTGGCTGCCGCCGAAGGTGGTGACGAAGCTCGCAATGTGGGCCGCGTCGGAGCCCTGGAGCGACAGCGCCGCGAGCTGGAGGCCGGCGACCCAGCCCTCGGTGCGCTGCTCGAGCACGCTGACGGCCTCCGGGCCGATCGCCAGGCCCATCGTGCCGGTCAGAAAGCGCTCCGCCTCAGGCAAGGAGAAGCGCAGGTCGCTGGCCCGGACCTCGGTGATCTCGCCACGCACGCGCCAGCGCGCGAGGGGCAGCGGCGGGTCGGCGCGGGTGACCAGCGCCAGGTGCAGCGTCGGTGGCCGGTGGTCGATCAGATGCTGCACCGCCCGGTGGATCACCTCGGCGGCGATGGCGTGGTAGTCGTCCAGCACCAGGACCAACGGCGTCGTGATGGCCGCCAGGTCGTTGACGAGGAGCGTGACGGCGGTCGCGAGGGGCGGCGGCGTGGCCGCCAGCGCCTGAAGCGCCTGGCCGAGCCCGGCATCGACGGTTTGCAGGGCGGCGACCAGGTAGGACTGAAAGCGGGCCGGGTCGTTGTCCTCCTCGTCGAGCGAAAGCCAGGCGAAGGATGAAGGATGAGGGATGAAGGATGAAGGGCTGGCGTTGGCAGCGCTGCCCGGCTTCATCCCTCCGCCTTCATCCTTCATCCTTTCCGTGAGCCACTGGCTCACGAGGGTGGTCTTGCCAAAGCCGGCCGGGGCCGAGACGAGGGTGAGGCGGCGGCCCTGGCTGAGGCCCTGGCCGAGCCGGTGCAGCAGCTGGGGCCGAGCGACGGTGTCGGCGCGCGGCAGCGGCGCGTAGAGCTTGGTGGTGAGGATCGGGGTGGGCATCAGCTTCGACGGTGCGTGATGACAGCCGATGGGCGACGTATCCTGCGCCAGCAAAAGGAGATCGTGAGAGAGGAATGATTTCAGATTATAAACACTCCGCTCACCGCGTGTCAATCTTGCAGGTGTTCTGGCCGCGCCGCGTCACCACAGCCGCAGCAGATGGCTTTCGACTTCCTCCGAATGCTACAATAGGGGGCGGGGCGACCGGCTGACCAGAGGCAGGCCACGTGTCGACTGACTCCGCTGCGCCGTTGTTGCACACGAAGCTCACCCCGCCGCCGCTGCGGCGCACGCTGCTGCGCCGCGACCGGCTGTGTGCCCTCCTCGACCAAGGGCTCGCCGAGCCGCACCGGCTGACCCTCATCTCCGCCCCGGCCGGCGCCGGCAAGACCACCCTTGTCACCGCGTGGCTCCAGGCGCTGCCGGGCCCGGCGCGCGTGGCCTGGCTCGCGGTGGACGCGCGCGACAACGACCCGGCCCGCTTCCTGGGCTATCTGGTCGCCGCCCTCCAGCGCGTCGACCCGGCGCTGGGGCAGCGCGCCCAGAGCCTGCTGGGCACGCCCCAGCTCCCCCCACTGCCCACGATCGTCGCGGAGCTGATCAACGACCTGGCGGCGCTCAGCGCCCCGATCCTCCTGGTGCTGGACGACTACCACGCCATCACCAGCGCCCCGGTGCATGCGGCGCTCGACCACCTCATCGACTACCAGCCCGCCGCGCTGCACCTGGTGATCGCCACTCGCGAAGACCCGCCGCTGCCCCTGGCGCGTCTGCGCGCCCGCGGCCAGCTGACCGAGCTGCGCGCCCAGGAGCTGGGCTTTACGTCCGAGGAGGCCCGGGACTTTTTTCAGCAGGCGCTGGGGCTCGATCTGGATGCCGCGACCGTCGCCGGCCTGGCCGAGCGCACCGAAGGCTGGGCGGCCGGCTTGCACCTGGCGGGGCTGGCGCTCCAGCGTCAGCCTGACCCGCAGGCGTTCGTCGCCACCTTTACCGGCACCCATCGCTATATCATCGAGTACCTGCTCGACGAGGTGCTGCGGGGCCTGACGCCCGAGCTGCGGGCGTTTCTCGGTCACACCGCGGTGCTGGCCCGCTTCAACGCCGAGCTGTGCCAGGTGGTCACCGGCAACCCCGCCGCGGCCGCCATCCTCGCCGAGCTCGAGCGCGCCAACCTGTTTGTGACGGCGCTGGACGATCGCCACGGCTGGTATCGCTACCACCAGCTCTTCGCCGAGGCGCTGCGCGCCACCCTCGCGCCCGCGGCCGAGCGCGCGGTGCAGGTCGCGGCCGCGCGCTGGTTCGCGGCCCAGGGGCTGCTGGCCGAGGCCATCCC
>JAAXUL010000909.1 GCA_013336035.1 Chloroflexales bacterium | reverse complement strand
CCCCGAGGCGGCCACGATCTCGCGGGAGCGGGAGCGTGGTCGCCTCAGCTCTCTCGAAAGTGAGGCTGTCTTGGACCATACAACCGACTGCGCGCTTGTCGATAGGCAGCGCGGGAGCACCGCCGCACCCGAGCTGGTGCTGGCTCCGACCGCGCTCCCGAGCGACCCGGCGCGCAAACCGCGCTCCCGGGCGTTCACCGTCATCGTCGCCGGGCAAAACCACCTGATCGGCACGGCCGATCAGGTGCGCCGCTACGAGGAGGCCCAGCGCGACCCGCGCCTCGCCGCGCGGAAGTCCCATCAGGGGGTCGAGCTGCCCCCGTGGTACGGCGAGTGGGCCGACATGCTGCCCAGCTGGCAGATCGAGATCCTGGAGTCCCCGGGCGACGTGGGGCGCTTCTTCCGGGCCGCCGTGGCCGACCCCGTCACGCCGCGCGTCGGCATGATCGCCTACTCCAAGCTCGCGCTGAGCTGCGGGTGGGAGATCGGCGCCGAGGACCGCGACAACGCGGCCAACCTCACCCGCGACTATAAGCTGGCCAACCGCCTCGAGGAGTTCGCCGGCGTCAAGCTGGCGGAGGCCGAGACCAAGGCCATCGAGCAGCTGCGCAAGGAGCGCAAGGAGCAGGCCCGCCGCCAGGCCCAGGCGACCCAGAGTGCCACTGCTAACGAGGACGACGAGGCCGAGACGCGGCAGGCGTTCACCCAGAACGTCAGCCCGCGGACGCTGCGCCGCGACGCCATCTTCAAGCGCAGCTCCCTCGCCGTGGGCCGGGGCCCCGCTCGCACGCGCCACCCCCTGCCCTACCAGGTCGCATCGCTTGCGCGCCGGGTAGGGTCGGCGCGTGTCAACGGAGTGTCGACATGCGGCGGCTACTGATCATCTCCTGCGGGGCCACGAAGCGCACTGACCCCGGCTTGCTCCCTGCGATCCAGCGCTACAATGGATCCCCCTTCAAGACCCTGCGCGCCACCCTTCGAGCGATGGATGGGTCGAAGTATCCGACCATCCTCATCCTCTCGGCCAACTTCGGCCTGATTCACGCCGAGCGCCCCATCCCTGACTACAACCTCCGCCTGACCACCGCTCGCGCGCTCACGCTCAGAACCCAGGTCCGCCAGGCGCTGGTGGATGCCCTCACCTCTGACGGCTACGCCGGCAGCTTCATCAACCTGGGCCACGCCTATCTTGCGGCGCTTCCCCTGGAGCCCGAGGTGATCGCGCGTCTGGGTGAAATCACGTACGCCCAGGGCGGGATCGGAAAGCGCCTGGCACAGATGAAGGCCTGGCTGCTCGGCACCTAGCTTTCTACTGCCTCCGCGAGGCATCGCTCCGGCCAGGACGAACAAGCAGGCGAACAGGAGTGGCAGGGCTATGCGCGTGGACGCACTCATCGTTGTTCCTTTCCGTCAGCGTGCTCGGCGAGGTGCGTGTGCATCTTCCGGTGCGGCGCACCGCACAACCTGAGCATACTTTGCCGCCGTTCCCCGCTCGCCCCCCATCATTCCTCGGCGATTCCCGAGGAGGGTGGGATCGCCCAGGCCAGGGCGCCAAGGCCCAGGCTGATCAGCCCAAGACAGAGCAGCAGGGCCGAGCCGAGGCCGGTGTGCTCAGCGAGCCAGCCAATTAGCGGCGGCGCGAGCACGAAGCCGAGGTAGGTGGTTGCGACAAGCCCGCGCACCGCGGCGTCGCCGCCGGCCCGCTCCACGCGGGCGAGGCCAAGCACCGTGGGCATCACGCCTGCCACGGCGAGCCCAAGCAGACCAAAGGCTGTAACACTGGACAGCACACCGCCGAGCGCCAGCAGCCCAGCGGCACCGGCAACCCCAAGACCGCTTAGTTGCACGAGCCTGCGCACGCCCAACCGGGTGTGCAGCGCCCCATTTGCCAGCCGGCCGCCGATCATCGCCCCGTTGAAGAGCGCGAACGCCGCGCCGCTGATGAGCGGGGTCGCGCCGAGTGTGCGCAGGTAGATCACCGCCCACAGGTCGGCCAGGGCCTCGCCTGCGACGCCGAGCAGGCAGACGGCTGCCAGCGCCTGAAAGCCCCGGTTGCGCAGCAGCGCCAGCGGCGCACGGACAGGTGGCGCACCCGGCGTCGGGCTGGCCTGCGGGTACCCGGCCAGGCTGCTCGCGACAGCCGCGAGCAGCACGCCCGGCACGAGCAGCAGCAGCGCCCCGCGGTAGGACACGCCCAGCCCGAGCAGCGCGCCGCCCAGCAAAGCCCCCACCACCACGCCACCGCTGAACACGCCATAGAGCACGCCCAGCAGCCCGCATCCGCTCGCCGCCTCCCAGTCCAGGGCGGTGCTGGTCGCGGAGCTTTCCACCAGCGCGAAGCCCAGCCCGGCCAGCAGGCGCGCCAGCAGTAGCCCAGCCATCGTCTGTGCCGTGCCGAGCGCCAGCAGCGCCCCGGCGATCGTCAGCAGTCCGCCGACGGCGAGGCGCCGTCGGCCGATGAGCCGCAGATACGGGCCCGCGAGTACCAGCACAGCGAAGCCCGTGAGCGGCGTGACGGCCATCGCCGTCCCGAAGACCCCCTCGTCCAGGGCAAGTGTCTGCTGCACCTCGCCCCAGAGCACACCCTGGAGGCCGATAACGACGCTGAAGAGCGCGTACTGGACGATCAGCAGCACGCGCAGGGAAGGCTGGCGCCAGTTGCGGGCCGCGCCGCCCGTGCGAGCAGCCCCAATGATCTGCTCGCTCATGGGGTGTCCAGCGACGGCTCGGAGGCCACCTGCCGCTCCACACCCGCAAACAAATCATCCTCCACCGCCCGCCCGCTGTTCACCAGGCTAAAGACCCGGTAGAACTCCTGCATCCCCCAGAGCAGCCGGTGCTGCTCCGTGGTGAGCCGCTCGGCGATGCCGGGCGGGAGCTGGGAGCGATGGCAGGCAATCGCACGCCAGGCCTGCGGCGCGGAAGCCCGGGCGTCGATGCGCGTGGTGATCGCCCAGGCCTCCCAGCCAGGGAATCGGCGCACGATCCCGTCGACCGTCATCGCACTGTCGCCGAAAGCCACATCGTAGGCGGCCGTGCGCTCGCGCGAGTCCGCCAGGTAGTAGAGCTTGTCGACCTGGTGCAGCCGCGTACTTCCGGCTGCGTCATGGTATGGCGCGGCCGAGGCCAGGACCGCGGCGGTGGTGATCTGGCTAATCGCGATATGGTCGGGATGGCCGGTGGCGCCGTCGGGCCCGAAGGTCACCACAACCTGGGGTTGAATGCGGCGGATGTGGCCAGCGACCACAGCGACGGCCTCGCGACCGTCGGCCGCGGCGAGCGCGCCGTCGCCATAGCCCAGGATGGTCACTTCGCGCAACCCGAGTACGGCGGCGGCCGCCCGCAACTCGGCCTCGCGCAGTTGCCCGAGGGCATCGGGGCCAGGGTCCTCGACGGTGGCGCCCTGCCAGCCGCGCTCGCCGCGCGTCGCGGTGATGAGGAAGGTCTCCACCCCCTCGGCGGCGTAGCGCGCGAGGGTGCCGCCCAGCGCCAGGGCCTCGTCGTCGGGGTGCGCCAGCACACAAAGCAAGCGCAGCGGTGCTCCCGCCGGGCGCGTTGGAAATGCGATTGCCACGAGCAAGCCTTTCTGGTTCGGTTGCGCGGCCGTGCGCCGCGCCGCCCCACCGTACTGG
>JAAXUL010000908.1 GCA_013336035.1 Chloroflexales bacterium | reverse complement strand
GAGTAGCGGGCGCCGCGACCACCGCCGCTACCGCTGCTGCTGCCGCCTCGCATCTGGTCGAAGCAGTTGCTGCAGTAGACCGGCTTGGTGCCGCGGGGGACAAAGGGGACGGTGGTCTCCTGGCCGCAGTTGGCGCAGGTGGTCTTGTAGGTCACGCGCTCGCGGGGGGCGCCGCTCGACATCGGGGCACGGGGGGCGCCGCGGTCCTCGCGCATGCCGCCGCCAGCGTTCATGGAGCTCTTGCGGGCCTGCCGGCACGAGGGGCAGCGGGTGGGCTCGTTGACGAAGCCCTTCGAAGCGTAGAACTCCTGCTCGCCCGCCGTAAACACGAAGTCCATCCCACAGTCCCGACATGTGAGGGTCTTGTCCACGAAGCTCATCGCTCCCGCTCCTTACGCCTTGGATCCATTGCTGAGGTTGGTCCGTGCCTGGGGAGCGAGGAGAGACTCCGGTCCCATCCCGGGTAAAGTGCCAGGGGGCTCTGAGATCCGTCGCGCGCCACATGCCGTCCCATTAGTAAAGCATTATACTGTGTTTTCACTTGTGCGCAATACCCTACAGCTGATATGGCGCGCCCTAATGCCGGATAGGGGATCTTTCCATTCCAAAGAGTGAAAGCCCTCCTGGGGGGAGGGCTTTCCACTGGTATAAATCTTGCTATTCGGAGAGGTTTCTCCTTGTTTTAGGCGCTACGACAGCTCGACGGCGACCCAGGCGCGGACGCCCTGGTGGTCCTCGGGCTCAGCCAGGCGCAGCTGCTGGGGCTCGCTGGCGCGCTGGGTTAGCGCGGCGGCGATCACGAACTCGCGGAAGAGCGGGTGGGGCTTGTTGGGCCGCGAGAGGAACTCGGGGTGGAACTGGCTGGCCACGAACCAGGGGTGGTCGCGCAGCTCGATGATCTCGACCAGGCGGCCATCGGGCGAGTGGCCGCTGACCACAAAGCCGGCCTCCTCGAGCGAGGCGCGGTATGTATTGTTGAACTCGAAGCGGTGGCGGTGGCGCTCGCTGATCTGGTCGACCCCATAGGCGGCGTGGGCCCGGGTGCCCGGCACCAGCGTGCAGGGGTAGACGCCGAGGCGCATCGTACCGCCCTTCTCGGTGATGTCGCGCTGGTCGGGCATGAGGTCGATCACGGGGTGGCCGCAGTGGGGGGCGAACTCGGTGCTGTTGACATCGCCGGTGCCCAGCAGGCGGCGGGCGAAGGCGATCGTCGCGCACTGCATGCCCAGGCAGAGGCCGAGGTAGGGGATGTCGTTGCGCATCGCGTAGTCGGCGGCCATAATCTTGCCCTCGATGCCCCGGTCGCCAAAGCCGCCCGGCACGACGATGCCGTAGACCTTGGCGAGCAGGCGGTCGGGGCCCTCGCGCTCGAGCTGCTCGGCGGGTACCCAGTGGATATCGATGTCGAGCTCCTGATGCAGGCCGGCGTGGCGCAGGGCCTCGACCACGCTGATATAGGCGTCCTTCAGCTCGACGTACTTGCCGACCAGGGCGATCGGGATCACGCGCTTGGGCTGGCGGATCAGCTTGACCAGCTCGTGCCAGGCCGCCAGGTCGGGGCTCGCGCAGCTCAGGGCGAGCTTATCGCAGAGATAGTCGCCCAGGCCGGCCTCTTCGAGGACCAGGGGCACCTCATAGATCGAGTCGACGGTCTGCACAGGGATGACGGCCCGCGAGTCGACATCGGCGAAGAAGGCGACCTTGTCGCGGATCTCCTCGGTGATCGCATAGTCGGCGCGGCAGAGGATCACATCGGCGGTGATGCCGACATTGCGCAGGGCCATGACCGAGTGCTGGGTCGGCTTGGTCTTGAGCTCGCCGGTGGAGCCGATATGGGGTAGCAGGGTAACATGAATATAGAGCACATTATCGCGGCCAACATCTTTGCGCATCTGACGGATGGCCTCGAGAAAGGGCAGGCTCTCGATATCGCCGACCGTGCCGCCGATCTCAACGATCACCACGTCGGCGCTGCTCTGCCTGCCGACGGCGACGATGCGGGCCTTAATCTCATCGGTAATATGCGGGATCACCTGGATTGTGCCGCCCAGATAGTCGCCGCGGCGCTCTTTGGCGATCACAGACGAGTAGATCTGTCCGGTCGTGACATTGCTTAGGCGGGTCAGGTGCTCGTCGATGAAGCGCTCGTAGTGCCCCAGGTCCAGGTCGGTCTCGGCGCCGTCCTCGGTGACGAACACCTCGCCGTGCTGGTAGGGCGACATTGTGCCAGGATCGACATTGAGGTATGGGTCGAGCTTGAGGATCGACACACGCTTGCCGCGGCTTTTCAGTAGCCTGCCGATCGACGCCACACTGATCCCTTTGCCCACCGAGGACACAACACCACCGGTTACAAAGATGTACTTGGCCATGCTCACCATTCTCCTTAGTCTTACTGTCTGCAACCGCCCCCCCGGCTGTGTGGTCCCCGGCTACGCTGCCGGCTGTCTG
The DNA here is from genome assembly GCA_013336035.1 of Chloroflexales bacterium. Taxonomy (GTDB): domain Bacteria; phylum Chloroflexota; class Chloroflexia; order Chloroflexales; family Chloroflexaceae; genus CAIWXH01. The sequence continues at coordinate 1,182 of JAAXUL010000908.1, read as the reverse complement.
TAAGCACTACAGACCGTAGGTTAAACAAAAGTGGGTCGGTCAACCGGAGGGTTGTACCGACCCACGTGCGTGTTCGAGGCTCGAGGAATCTGTTTCCATAATCGCGCTCACTGACCAGTCACACCAGCCAGGATGACGATCCATCTGTGCTCGTCCCACTACAGCAGACGCCCGTGGGCTTCTCTTGTTGCGACCGCTGTGCAGGGTATGGGCTGCAGGCGGCTGGCGCCCGTTGGCGCCAGTTCACACATCTAAACGAGCCCTGCAACTTCTTTCTCATGTGCCGCATTCGCCCGCCGACATCTCAGCTTGTTGTCAGAGGAGACGGACCTGGGCTGCTGAGAGTCACTGCTACTCGTTGACCGCGCGTAGCACGACGACGCGGGTCTCTTCGCTCTCGGGGGGCAGGTTCGAGGCTGTCAGGCTGAGCTTGTCCTCGGCGACCACGTCCTTGAGCCCCATCTCGTGGGTGAAGCGCTCGAGGGTGCCCAGCGGCTGCTCGAAGGAGAGCTGGGCGGTGGCGTAGTGCATCGGGATAACGACGCGGGGCTCGATCTGGCTGATCACATTGATCGCCTCGGCGGGGCCGATCGTCTCGCCGCCGCCCACGGGCACGAAGAGCACATCGACGTTGCCGATAGCTTCGAGCTGGGCCTGGCTCAGCTCGTGGCCCAGGTCGCCCAGGTGGCAGAAGACAACGTCGTCGAGGTGGATGACGTAGGCGGTGTTGGTGCCCAGCTCGGCGCCCTTCGCCTTGTCGTGGTAGGTGCGGACGCCGGTGATCAGGATGCCGCTGATCTCGTACTCGCCGGGGCCATCAATGACGAACAGCTTCTCGCGCATGGGCTTGACCTGCGCGATGTTGTTATGATCGGGGTGGTCGTGGCTGACAGTGACGATATGGGCCGTAGGCCGCCCGAGGTCGATGCCGATCGAGCGGCTGAACGGGTCGCAGAGCACGATCCCGTCGCGCCCGCGCAGGCGAAAGCAGGCGTGGCCAAGGAACTGGACGTCGGGCATAGGCTCCTATCGCTCCTACTGATCATCCGGCTGCGCGCGCAGCTCTCCCCAGAGTATATCAAGAATCGGGCGGATCACGTGCAGGCCGAAGCCCCGGCGCTGGAGCAGGCCGCCCAGGCGGCGCTGGAAGGTGAGGCGGTCGGGGCTGTCGGCGTAACGGCG
>JAAXUL010000223.1 GCA_013336035.1 Chloroflexales bacterium | reverse complement strand
TCTCGGCCGACCACGCCTTCGCGCTGGGCTTCCTGGGCGAGACGAAGCCCGACCTGAGCGGGATCTACGACCTTACCCCGCTCAACAAGGTGCTGACGGAGAAGGGCCTGGAGCCCATCGCGCTGCCCTAAATGCGCGCAAGCCCTGCTTGCGGCACACCAAAGGCCCGAAAGGAGGTTTTCAGGGAGGGCTTGCCCTCCCTGAGAGACCCCCTCCCCGCGCCGCAGGTGCGCCCTACGCGCTCTCGAGCGGCAGCCGGACAGTAAAGGTGCTGCCCTGGCCCTCGACGCTGGTCACCTCGATCGTGCCGCCGTGCTGCTCTACGATCCGGCGGGCACTCGCCAGCCCCAGCCCGGTGCCATAGATGCGCCCGGCCGTATTGCTCGCCCGGTGGAAGCGCTCGAAGATGCGCGGCAGATCGGCGCTGGGTATACCAATGCCCGTATCGGTCACCACCACGACGGCCCATGCGCGCCCCGCGTCCTCCTGGCGAGCGATGCAGACTGTCACCGGGCTACCTGTCGGGCTGTACTTGATCGCGTTGCTCAGCAGATTCTCCATCACCCGCTCCATGCGCCGCTCGTCGCAGACGCACATCAGCTCTGGCAGAGCGCTTGTGACGCGTAGGTCGTGGCGCTCGGCCCCGATCTGTAGGCGCTCGGCCATATGCCGGGCCATGGCCACCAGATCGTGTGGCTGACGATTAAGCGGCAGCGAGCGACCGGCCTGGAGCCGGGCCAGATCTAGCAGCTCGTCCAGGAGGGCGTGCATCTGGCGGGCGGCTGCCTCGACACTCCCGAGGCCGCGCAGCAGGCGCGCCGGGTCAACCTCACCGCCCGTCAGCCGCCGCCGCATAAGCTGGGCCTGGCCCATGACCGCAGTCAGGGGAGACTTCAGATCGTGGGAGAGCAGCGCCATCAGCTCGTCACGAGCCTGCAGTGTCGCCTCTGCCGTCGCCAGCAGCTGCGCGCGCTCGGTGATATCGTGGAAGATCACCACCGCCCCGTCAAGCTGCCCGTCGGTGCGTAGCGGCACGGCGCTGGTCAGGTAGAAGCGCTCCGACCCATCGGGGAGCGCCAGGCGCTGCTCGAGGCTGCGGACGACAGTGCCCTTGAGCGCCCTGGCCTCGGCCGTCTGGTCGAGGGCTAGCAGGCGCCCCTCGTGGTCACACAGACCGAGCCGTTTGACCACCGTGGCCAGGCTGTCGCCGGGCCGCACCTCCCACGCGCTGAGCCAGGCCTGGGCCTCGGCGTTCAGCGCGACGAGGGCGCTGTCGCGGTCGTAGACCAGCACCGGTTGGCCTAGCTGCTCGACCACCGCGTCCAGCCGCCGTCGCCAGGTCTGGGCCTCCCCGCGCAGCCGGGTGCTCTCTAGCACCAGCGCGGCTTGCTCGGCGAGTGTGACCAGGAAGGAGGTGTCCTGGAGGGTGTCCAGAGGCACAGCTGCGCCAAGCAGGCCGAGGTGCCGGCCGGCGGCGACGATCGGCACAAGCACGACGGGCTCGGCGTGGCCGGCCAGAGAGCCGAGGACCGGATCGGCCTGGTCGATCGTGCCCGGCCAGAGCGTGGTTGGCGTGGTGCCCATGGCGGCCACGCCGGCCGCCCCTTCGCCAAGCGAGCAGACGGTCGGCATCAGCACATTGGCATGCTCGCCGCGCGCCACCTGGGTTTGCAGCTGTCCGTCCGCCGTGAGCATCAGCCAGGCGCTGCGCGCGTCGAAGGCGATGATCGTCACATTCGCGATGAGCGGCAGGATCTCGGGCAGGGGTAGCGCCATCGCCGTGGCGCGGAAGATCTCGCGTATGGCGGCGAGCTGCACCTGCTTGAGGCCCGTGCCGGGGAGCTGCTCCTGTTCCATGCTCAGCCTTCGCCAGTGCCCACTGGCAGGTGGGCCGAGGGTGATTCACGCGGCGTCAGGCGTGGGCCGACGACGATCTGCGGCGGCGCAAGGTGCAGCTCCCGCACGCTCGGGTCGTGGCTGCTGCCGCGCATCTTGAGCACCGTCACGGTGCGAGAGATCTCAACCGCAGTCTCCCGGTAGCGCAGTAGGATGATCGTATCGGCGACGAAGGAGATCTGCCGGTCGCTGATCTGCAGGGGTTTGTCCGCTTCGGCCAGCTCGGTCGTCAGGATCACAGTTATGCCGCTGCGCTTGAAGTAGTCGGTGATGGCCCACAGGTAGCTCTGGTACCTGGCGGCGTCCGGGACGGCGGCCTGGAAGGCGGTGACGCTATCGATCACCACCAGCCGCGCCCCGATCTGTGCGGCCTGGGCCTGGATATCGAAGGCGTGCCGGTCGATGTTCAGCTCGGAGGGCGATACGTGCACAATGCTGAGCAGCCCGTTGGCGAGCAGATCGCCCAGATCCCAGCCGAAGGCCGCGGCGTTGCGCATGATCTGGTTCGCGCTCTCCTCGAAGCTCACCAGGAGGCCCGGGGTGCCGCTGCGGGCATGCGCCACGAGGAAGCTCAGCGCCAGCAGACTCTTGCCGGTGCCGCTGGCCCCGCCGATCAGGGTGGTGCTGGCGCCGATCAGGCCGCCGCCGAGCATCTGGGCTAGCCCGGTGACGGACGAGTCGATCCGTTGGTTAGAGAGGACGTACTCGGCGGAGGCCTGGGGGGCCATGCGCGGGAAGAGCGTGATCCCGTCCGGCCCGATCTCGAAGTAGTGCTCGCCGGCGAAGAAGGGCGTCCCGCGCATCTTCATGACCCGCAAGAAGCGCTTCTGGCGCTCGGCCTCCTCGGTGCCGTAGAGGAACATGATCCCGTCGGCGGTCGCGAACTCGGGCTCGTTGCGCAGAGCGGGCTCGGCGTACTCGCCGACCAGCAGGGTGGTCACCTCCCACGAGGACAGCCGCAGAGAGAGGTCGAGGGTGAAGGTGCGGAAGGCGAGCGGATCGGCGATCAGATCGCGCAGGGCCTTGAAGCTATCAATGACAATCAGCTCCGGGCGGTGCGTGCGGATCAGCGCGTCCAGCTGTTTGAGCATGCCGTCGGCGCCGTCTTTGCGCAGGGCGCCGCCCAGGTCGCCATAGATCACCTGCTGACCAAACAGGGCCCTGTCGAAGAACGAGAACCCCTGCAGATAGCGCAGCATCTTGAGGGTCGGCTCGGCGAAGGTGCTGAGGTAGAGGCAGGTGTGGCCGGCCCGCGCGTTGGCGAAGGCGATCTGCTGGCTGAAGACGGTCTTGCCGGTGCCGGGCAGGCCCGCGACGAAGATCAGGGCGTAGCGAGGCACACCGCCATGCAGAACAATGTCGAGTTGCGCGATCCCGGTTGGGAGCCGCTCGATGGTGAGCGGTTCCTGGTGATACGTTGGCATCGGCTTATCCTTCACTCGGCATCAGCGTGGTGGCAGATGGCTCCTCAGGCTTGAGCTCGTCGATCAGGCGTCGGGCCATATCTTTGCCGAGCAGGCGCGCCATAATCAGCAGCATCTCGTCATATAAGGCCTCATACGCGCCCTCGGCCGGTAGCGGCGACGTGCTCACCAGGGCCTCGAAGGACAGCCCGTCATCCCCGTACTGGATGCGGGCCAGCTCGGGGTACTGCTGTGCGACATGCCAGATCGCGCGGTCGAGTAGCACATTGACCGTATAGACGCCTAGTGTCTGGACCATACGTTCCCAGAGCCCGGCGAGGCGGGCCTGGCGATGATCAAGGTTCTTCTGCTCGGGACCCATGCAGACCTCCCCGATATATGTAGAGACCTGCGGGAAGCTGGAGGCCGCAGGCCACCCCCTGTGGGAGCGGGGTGGAGGAGCTAGGTTAATATCCTTCTACTTTCCGGAGCGTGCCAAGCATAGTATAGCAGACCTACGTATTTCGCATAGGTGCTGGGTCACCGCGATACTGCTCAGACTGGCCCGCCCCCTGGCCGGATGAAGCTATCATTCGTCTCGCTGGCCACCGCCGCCGCCGGCTTGGCCCGCAGCAGATCGTCGAAAAGCGGCAGCGCCCCGGTGCGCACGGCGTGCTCGGCGTAGAGGTACATCGCCGCCGACCAGGCCTGCTGCTCATAGCCCATGGGGCGCCCGCTCTCGCCGTGCAGCCACTCATTGAACTCCCAGGGCTCGTGCAGCCCCTGTGCATTGGCCTGGGCCAGGGCGTAGAGCTGGCGCTGGGCCTGGGCCGACCAGCCGTGGCGGGCGAGGGCCGCCACGTGGAAGCCGCCGATCATCGGCCAGATGCCGCCGTTGTGGTACTGGTGCGGCACGTTCAGGTTGCGGCTGCGGTAGTACTCGCGCCAGCCGCTCTCGCCGGGGTAGATCGGCGGGTGGATCGCGCGCGTCGGATACGGCTCGGCTATCCCGACCTGGAGCATATAGCGCAGGATATGCTCGGCGTGGTGGCGGTCGGCGACGCCGGTCAGGATGGCCAGCAGATTGCCCAGGCTGTCGCACCAGTCGCCGTACTCGCGAAAGGCGACCCAGGGCAGGTAGAAGGGCCGGCTCGAGATCGTGCCGATGTTATGGTAGAGCAGGAACCACTCGAGCCGGAAGGCCTTGAGTCGCTCGAGGTGGCTGGCGAAGTGCTCGGCGACCCAGCAGCGGTCGATCCAGAGCAGCAGGTTGAGGCGCTCGTGGATGCCGGCCGCGTCAACGCTCAGGGCGTGGGCCTGCGTATGCTCGCCGAGCAGCAGCGCCAGATCCTGGTGGGCCAGGGCGGCCGCATAGTAGAGCACATTGTCGTAGAGGGTGTTGTAGCGCACCGCGATCAGGTCCATCCAGTTGCCGGCCTCGGGGATCTCGAGCAGGCCGCACTCGTTCATGTCCTGGTACTCGATCCAGCGCAGCGCGCGGTCGATCGTCGGCCAGTGCTGCTCGAGAAAGGGCAGGTCGCCCGTGGCGCGCTGGTAGAGGTAGTGGCTCAGGATGAACCAGAGGTTCGCGTCGACCGAGCCGGCGTTCTCGGTGCTCACATAGCCGGTGTTGGGGTTGATGTTCAGCGGGATAAGGCCGCGCCGCGACTGGTGGGCGCTGAAGAGTATGAGGGCGGCGCGGGCAGTGGCAAGGAGCTGCGGGTCGCCGCTCGCGGCCGCGCCAAGCAAGATGACCCCATTGTCTCTGGCCCAGATCTGGGGATAGCCGGCGGCGAGTGCCGAGGCGCGAAAGCCCTGTGGCGTGATACAGCGGTGCAGCACCGCCAGCGCCCGCTCGCGGGCCTCGCGTATCAGACGATCCTGGTTCATAGGGTATAGGTGTGCGCTCCTCGGCACCTTTGCCAGGCGCATGATACCATCAGGCTCGCCGACGCGCCGGTGCTGCGCTACTGATCCTGACCCTGTGACACCCCCCTCACCTGCGAAGCGGGCGAGGGGGGTGGGGGATGTGGGCCTTCAGCCGCGACGATGACGAAGCTGTGCGCCTACCGCGAGGTGGGGGGCGTCATACGCCCATTGTGCAGGTAGCTCTGGTGCCAGCTCAGCGCCTCGTCGAGCAGGTGCGGCGTGTGCCTGCCCTGCGCGCCGCTCACCGCGCGGCGGTAGTAGTCCCACAAGGCCGGGCGCACGTCGGGGTGGGCGCAGCGCTCGATAATCTTCTCGGCGCGCTGCTTCGGCGAGAGCCCGCGCAGGTCGGCAAGGCCCTGCTCGGTGACGATCACGTGCACATCGTGCTCGGTGTGGTCGACGTGCGAGACCATCGGGACGATGCACGAGATCGCGCCGCCCTTGGCCATCGAGGGCGTCATGAAGAACGAGATATAGGCGTTCCGCGCGAAGTCGCCCGAGCCGCCGATGCCGTTCTGGATATTGCTGCCCATGATATGGGTCGAGTTGACATTGCCGTAGATATCGACCTCGATCATGCCGTTCATCGCCAGGCAGCCAAGGCGGCGGATCACCTCGGGGTGGTTGCTGATCTCCTGGGGCCGCAGGATAATCCGGCTACGGTAGTCGTCCAGGCGCTCGTAGAGCCTGGACAGCGCTTCGGGGCTCAGCGAAAACGCGGTCGTCGAGGTGACGATCAGCTTGCCGATATCGAGCAGGTGGAGCATGCCGTCCTGCAGCACCTCGGTGTAGGCGGTGAGGCGCTCGAAGCGGCTGTCGGCGAGGCCCGAGAGCACCGCGTTCGCGATATTGCCCACCCCCGACTGGATCGGCAGAAGGCTCGGCGCGAGCCGGCCCTTGCGGACCTCGTGCTCGAGAAACTCGAGGATATGGCCGGCGATCAGCCGCGAGGTCTCGTCGAGCGGGCTGAAGGCGCTGTTGCGGTCGGGCGTATGAGTCTCGACGACCGCGATAATCTTCTCGGGCGGGCAGCTCAGGTAGGGCGTCCCGATGCGGTCGCCGGGGTAGACCAGCGGGATCGGCCGGCGCTCGGGCGGCAGCCGTGTGCCATAGTAGATATCGTGCATCCCCTCGAGGTGCTCCGGCTGCCAGCTGTTGACCTCAAGGATCACCTTGTCGGCGCAGTCGAGCCAGGTCTTGTTGTTGCCCACCGATGAGGAGGGGATAATGCGGCCGTCGGCGCGGATGCCCGTCACCTCGACGAGCGCGACATTGAGGTGGCCGAGAAAGCCCTGCCAGACCGTCTGCGCGACGTGGCTCAGGTGCATGTCGAGATATTCCATGCTCCCTTCGTTGATCCGCGTGCGACAGGTCGGGTCGGACTGGTAGGGCAGGCGCAGCTCGATCCCATTGACCTTGGCGAGCGCGCCGTCAAGCTCCGGCGCGGTCGATGCGCCGGTCCACACCTTCACCTGGAAGGGCTGCCCCTCTTTGTATGAGCGCTCGATGCGCTCTGCCAGCGCGCGTGGCACTGCCTTGGGGTAGCCGGCACCAGTGAAGCCGCTCATCCCGATGGTGCCACCTGGCGGGATCAGCAGCGCTGCTTCCTCTGCCGACATAATCTTGCTGCGTAGACGTTCGTCGGCGACCCTGCTACTCATTGACATAATGGATTCTCATCTCCAGGGGTGGTCTGTGCCTTAGGGTGACAAGAGAACGGCCCCCAGGCAGCGATGCCTGCGGGCACGATGGGCGGCATCGTGACCACGCCGCCTATATAGTACCACTTATGACAAACGGCCCATTAATTCTGCTGCGCCACGCGCTCGACCATCCCGCGCGCGATGCTCTTGATCTCGGCCAGATCGGTGGCGGCGGGGTTCTGGCGGGCGTAGCGCTCGAGGTCCTCGAGGGCGGCGTTGAGGCGACCGGCGCGCAGACGCAGCAGCCCGCGGTCGCGCAGCTCGCCGGGGTCGCTCGTGTCGAGCAGCAGCAGGCGCTCGACGGCGGCGAGCGCCCGCGTCGTATCGCCCCGGGCCATATGGGTCTGCTTGAGGTTGCGCAGGATGCGGGCGAGGATCGCGCCGCGCCCGGGCGCGGCTATGAGCATCGCCGTCAGCTCGGGGCCGGCCTCGCCGTAGTAGCTGGCGATCTGGCGCTCGCAGTCGGCCATACTCCATGTGGCCCCGCCACTGAAGGGGTCGATAACGTGGTCGCCCTCCGGGTCACACAGGCGCACCAGGAAGTGGCCGGGCAGGGCCAGCCCGTAGACGGGCATCCCCAGCCGCCAGCCCACCTCGAGGTAGATCAGCGAGAGCATGATCGGCAGGCCGGTGCGGCGCTCGAGCACCCGGTCGAGATAGCTGTTGGCCGGGTCGGGGTTGCGCTGGTAGCCCGGGTCGCCGTAGAAGCCCAGCTCGCCAAAGAGGTAGCTGTTCAGGGCCAGGACGCGCAGGCCGCTGTCGTCCGCGGCGGCCACGCGCTGAGTGGCGGCGGCGGCGATCGCGTCGAGGTGGGCCACGCACCCGTGCGGGTCCGGCCCGCCCTGGTCCTCCCAGGCGATCGCCAGAGCCGCCTCGGCCAGGGGGACCTGAGGGTCAGGGCGACGGATCAGGCTGGCGAAGCGCTGCCGCGCCGGGGAGGAGTGCTGCATAGCGCCGATTGTACGCCACATCTTGGTGAGGCGCAACGGCACCCGCTGATCCGTGATCCTGGCCCGGTCACGCATCACGAGATGGCAGCGCCGAACACAAGTGGCCCGCTAGAGATGCATCATCGCGTACGCCGCCGCGCCATAGAGCCCGGTCTTCGCGTTCAGGATGACGTGGACGGGCACCCGCTCCATAAGGTCGCTGAAGCGGCCCTTATTGCGCATCGCGTTCAGGAAGCGCTCGCCGCGCAGCTGGGGCAGCAGCCTTGGCGGGATGCCCCCACCCAGGTAGATCCCGCCCGTGGCCAGGACCTTCAGGGCCAGGTTGCCCGCCTCGCTGCCGAAGATGCCGAGGAAGCAGTCGAGGGTCGCCGCGCAGACCGGGCAGGGCCCGGCCGGGTTGAGCGCGCCCCTGACGATCACCGGCGTCGGGTCGGGGGCCGCCGCCAGCTGCGCGGCCACCGAGGGCGTCTCCTGCTTGAAGACCCGGTCGCGGAAGTAGCGGTAGATGTTAGGGATGCCCAGGCCCGAGCAGACCCGCTCGTAGCTGACGTGGTGGTGCTGCTCGAGCAGATACTCTAGCAGCCCGGCCTCGGTGGAGGTGGTGGGGGCGAAGCTCGAGTGACCGCCCTCGGAGGGGTGGGCGCGGTAGCGGCCCTTATCCCAGGTCAGAAAGGCCTCGCCGAGGCCGGTGCCGGGGGCGATCACGCCGATCGACCCGCCGGCCGCCGGCTCGCCCTGGTTGAGCGTCGCCACATCGTCGGGCTCGAGGAAGGGCACGGCCTGGGCCACGGCCTTCAGGTCGTTGATCAGGAACACCGCGGCGCCGCCGATCTCGGCGCCGATCTGCTGGGCCTCGATCACCCAGGGCAGGTTGGTGATCTCGGCGCGCCCCTCGACAACTGGCCCGGCGACGCCGAAGCAGGCCGCCTCAATCGTCGCGGGGTGCTCTGCCAGGAACGCCCTGATGACCGCCTCGAGGCTGTCATACTGACCGCTAGGGAAGGTGACCTCGACGAGCGGGGCGTGGGGGCCTGTCTCGGCCGAGAACAGGGCGCAGATCGTCTTGGTTCCGCCGATATCGCCGGCCAGGATATGCATAAGCCCTCTCTCAGCTCAGGGCGGCGCGCAGGGCCTCGACCGACTCGGCCGGGGTGCGGTTGGGGTTGAAGACCGCCGCGCCCACCACCGACACCGTGGCCCCGGCGTCGCGGGCGGCGGCGATGTTCGTGGTGTTGACGCCCCCATCCACCTGAATGGGCAGCCCCCCCAGGCCGCGCTCCTCGCAGAGGCGACGCAGCCGCGCCGTCTTGTCGAGGCACGAGGGGAGCAGCTTCTGGCCGCCGAAGCCGGGGTTGACCGTCATCACCAGCGCCATATCGAGGTCGGGCAGCACCTCCTCCAGGGCGCTTAGGGGCGTCGCCGGGTTGACCGCCACGCCCACCTTGGCGCCCAGGCCGCGGATCTGCTGCACGGTCTGGTGCAGGTGCTGGCAGGCCTCGGCGTGGACGGTGATGCGATCGCAGCCGGCGGCGACGAACTCGGGGATGTAGCGCTCGGGCTCGAGGATCATCAGGTGGGCGTCGATGATCGCGTCGTAGCGGCTGGCCAGGGGGCGCAGCGAGCGCACCACCAGAGGCCCAAAGCTGATGTTAGGCACGAAGCGCCCGTCCATGACGTCGAGGTGCAGCCAGCGGATGCCCGCCGCGAAGGCGGCCTCGACCTCGGCGCCAAGCCGGGTGAAGTCGGCGGTCAGGATTGACGGTGCGAGTTCCATGGAGCCTCCACATGCCGCACGCCGTCGGCGGCGGCCACAAACAGATCCGTCGCGAGGCCGAGGAAGAGGCCATGCTCGACGATCCCGGCCCGCCCCGCGAGCTGGGCGGCCAGGGCCGCCGGATCGGCCATCGGGCCGAACGCGCAGTCGAGAATATAGTTGCCCTGGTCGCTTATAAACGGCTCGGCCCCCGCGAGGCGCCGTGTCACCTGGGCGCCCAGGCCCCTGAGGAAGCGGGCCGAGGCGCCCCAGCCGAAGGTCACCACCTCGACCGGCAGGGCGAAGCCGGTGCCGAGGGCCGGCACCAGCTTGGACTCATCGACGACGATC
>JAAXUL010000222.1 GCA_013336035.1 Chloroflexales bacterium | reverse complement strand
CGTACGCGGCGCCGGTGGCGACATCGGCGATCACGGGCAGCGTCTGCCCACGATCGGTCACGAGGGCGCGCGCCCGCGCCTGAAGGTTATGATACCAGGCCGGGTGGGCGTCGGCGCCGCCGTACGACGCCGATGACCACATAGGCGTCGCCATCGCGCACGCTGTAGAGCGGCGCGGTGCGCAGTTGCCCACTCTTCCGACCCATGGTCGTGAGCAAGATGATGTGATCGCCGACATTGAGCAGCCGGCCGCGCGACAGTCGGTAGATCAGGGTGTGGGTGGCCATCGCGAACTGTAGGAGCCGCTTGGTGATGGGCGCCATCTGATAACCTCCAGGTGCAGGGTGAGCATCGTCGCAAGCGATCCGGCTCGCATGCAGCGTGTCAGCGCCGGGTGCGGAAGCAGCGGACTAGCGATCACGCCTCGGCGGCCGCCGCGAGAGTCTCGGGTGGGTTGCTAACGCTATGTTGGTGCCACCCGTGATGCTCAGCGCCCAGGCGGTCATCGCGTCCATCGCCGGCTCACAGGTACTCGGCCAGGATGACGCCGATATCAAAAGGTGTCACCGTGCCGTCGGGCGCGAAGACTGCCTTTGCTGCCCCGCGCGGGGCCGGCGTGCCACGCGCGGCCGCGTGCAGCGTGAAGAGCTCGTACAGGTCGGGTTTGACCAGGGTCGTTAGCGCCTGGCCCATCAGCAGCATGCCCTTCTGGTTGCCCTCGACGTTATTGAACCAGCGCGGGTGGCGGCGCAGGGCCAGGTCGGCCCAGATCACCTGCCGCCCCACCAGGTCGAGGATCACCGGGATGCAGATGCGCGTGTTGGCCGCCACGTCGATCTTCTGCTGCACCGTCTGCGGCTCGAACACCTCGCCCGACTGCGGCTCCCGGCGCAGCATCCAGCCGGCGTAGCACTCGGGCAGGTCGCAGTAGGGCTGGCCCGAGAAGGAGTTGAGCGCGGTCGCCACGTAGCGCCCGCCGTAGCGCACGACCGACTCAATGTCTAGGTCGATAAACTCGCAGGCCCGTTTGGAGGTCTGCGATCCACAAGGCCATCAAGACCCGAGAGAGACTCTCGCAGATCTTGCCGTCATCGCTCATATATTCTACTTCAAAGAAATCAGGGCACTTCAAAAAATTCAGGGATTTTTACAAGCGAGCGAGAGCACAAGGAAGTTTTTTCGAACGAAAACGGTGTGCCCTCGTAGACTTGCCCACCTGCGCAGCTCCGCATCCTGATGCGCCGGAGCGCGCGGCGCTCGACCGGCTGCAGGCCACGCGCCTCTTCTGGGCGATGGAGGACGTGGTCTGCGATGTGCTCCTGCGCCGCGGCACGGCCCGCGGTGAGGATTGCCTGGACCTGCGCGCCAGTCTTGCCCCTGCCCGCACCCGCTGGGCCGCGGCCACGCGCCTGTCCTGACTGAGCTGCGCGCGCTGCTCAACTCCGGCAAGGCCACCCTGGCGGATGTGCAGGCCCTGCTGCGCCGCATCCCCGGTGTCGGCGACGATGCGACACCCGTGTCGCATGACTCGATCCCTGGATCGCATCAGGATGCGCTCGACGCTTCGGGCACGCCTGATGATGCGACACCAGGATCGCATGCGCCTTGTGACGAGGAGGAGGATGCGACGGCAGAGTCGCATGATCCGACCCTGGGATCGCACGATACGACGGCAGAGTCGCATGATTCGATCCTGAGATCGTATGAAGCGACGGCAGAGTCGCATGATCCGACTCTGGGATCGCATGCGCGGCGCGCGGAGGGCGTCCCAACGCCGCAGATTGCTGCCCCTTATAGTGAGATGCCCCACACTGAGATCCGGAGAGATCCAACACCACCACCCGCCACGCCCGCCGCACTAGCGGACGGTGATGGGGGTGGTGGGCCAACTGCCACCGAGCGCTACCTGATCCGCCAGGGCTTCAGCACCCGCGCAGCCTGCGAGTTCCGCGACCTGGATTTCCCCGCCGTGCAGGCGGACGTGGCGCGCCGCCGGGAGCTCGGCCAGGGCATCGGCGCCATCGTCACGGCCTGGCGGGTCGCGCCACCGCAGCCAGCGTCGACCAGCCATGACCAGTGTCCTGACGCTGACAGCCACGCCGTGCGCACGAAAGCACAGGCGCTCGCCATCGCGCCACCGGACGCCAGCCCGCTCGAGATCCAGTACCTCGCCCTCGACCTGGAGGAGGGTGAGTCGCCCGCGGCTGCGCTCGCGAACCTGGCCGTCCGCCGTGCCCAGGACTTCGGGGGAGGTGGCGCATGAGCACTGAACCCGACCGCCGCAGCCCACTGTGGGTGATCAGCCTCGGCGCGACGAGCCATCTGCGGCTCGTGGAGCCCGGCTGCACCGATGAGCCGGCGCAGGTCTGCCCGACCTGCAAGGGAGCCCGCTTCCTCGTCGCCGATGTGCCCTACGGCCACCCGCGCTTCGGCACGCTCATGCCCTGCCCCTGCACGCAGGCCGAGCGGCAGCAGCGGCGCCAGGCGACCCTGGAGCAGCTGAGCAACATCGCCGACTTTCGCGACCAGACCTTCGCCACCTTTGACCCGGACGTGCCGGGGGTGCGCAAGGCCTTTCTCCGCGCCCACGCCTTTGCGCAGCAGCCGCAGGGCTGGCTGTTGCTCTTCGGGCCGTATGGGGCGGGCAAGACCCACCTGGCGGCGGCCACGGCCAACCAGGTGCTGGATCGCGGCGAGCCGGTGCTCTTCGCCGTCGTGCCTGACCTGCTGGATCACCTGCGGGCCACCTTCGGGCCGACCAGCGAGGTGGGCTACGACGAGCGCTTCGAGCAGGTGCGCTCGGTCGGGCTGCTCATCCTCGACGACCTGGGCACCGAGAGCGCCACCGGCTGGGCGCGCGAGAAGCTCTACCAGATCCTCAACCACCGCTACAACGCCGGGCTGCCCACGGTGATCACGAGCAATCGCACACTCGATACCCTGGATGGCCGGATCGTCTCGCGGATGTACCAGATGGCGTTTGGTGGGGAGATCCTGCGGGTCGCGGCCGAGGATTACCGCCGTCTGGCAGCAAAGACACGTCCGGCGTGAATCAGTGCGCCGCAGCCAGGTGTCCTGACTGCGGCGCACGTTCTCAGGCTGGAAGCACTTACGGCTGAGCGGCCAGGATGGCACTCACCGCCTGTTTGAGGGGAGGAAGGTCACGATGGATTACGGTTCAGATCTGATCCAGGTCGATGCCCAGGTAGTTATGGACCAGCACGTTACGAAACGCGGCGATCTGGGGCCAGGGAATGTGCGGTTGCGTCGCCTTTGCAGTCTCGGACAGGCGCTGGGTCGCCTCCGACAGGGTCTGCAAATTGCGCAGAGTCGCATCCTACAACAGATCCGAATCGAAAAACGCATCACGCCCGTCCGCTATATGGCGCTCGATGCGGCTGATGCACTCCAGGATGTGGCGCAGGTAGACCGAGTCGTCTCTCATAGCGGGCGGGCTTCCTGGAGCACGCGCTCACGCAGATCGGGGCGCAGTGCCCGCTCCGTCACTACCTCGACACGCCGACCAAGCAACTGCTCCAGGTCAAGGATCAAGCCAGCCGGAAACCAGGGGCTAGTCTCGGCCCCAGTCTCAATCAGCAGGTCAATATCGCTGTCGGGCGAGTCCTCGCCGCGGGCCACCGAGCCAAAGAGCCGCATACGAGTCACGCCGTGGCGACGCGCGATCTGCGTAATGACCTCACGCTGTTCGTGCAGCAATTCGCTCACTGTCATGCCGTGTCACCTCCGCCTGAATTATAGCGCGTCATGCGCCAGCCCATCAACTCAGCCAAGGAAGGAACGACCGTGATGAACACCCCGCTCACCCTGTTAGCGAAGCTGGCGCGAAGCGCTATCGCCGCCGACATCGGTAATATCAACACCAAGTATCGCCGCCAGGGCGGCGCCTGGGAGATTGAGCCCTCGCTGGTGCGGATGCTGAGCAGCCAGGCCGGCTACAGCTTCACCAACGACACGCCGATCCGCCCGCTCGTCTACCGAAGTGGCCCCGCTGGCATTGAGCCGTACACCCCTTACCTGGTCGGCCGCGATGCGCAGCGCGCCGGGATCACCGATGTGGCCGTGATCGGCAGCGCTGAGCTGCGCGTGCAGGCGCCTGCCTACCTGCTGCTCCACCTCTACGCGATCATCGCCAGCCTGCCGGCCGGGGTTACGAACGCCCATATCGCCTTCGCCGGCGGGCTGCCGGTGGAGGATGACGGCAACCCACAGGTCAAGGCGGCGCTCCGCCAGCGGCTGACCGGCAAGGCTGAGCCGGCCAGCCCACCCATCCCGCACGTCCTCGAATGGGGCGACCACGAGTACACCCTGACGATCGCGCGCACCTCGTTCATCCCGCAGCCGATCGGGGCGGTCGCCACGCTCCTGTTCAGCCCCGATGGGCGCATCTGTACGAACGGCATCATGCTGCGCCAGCGCTATGCGCTGGACATTGGGGGCGGCACGACCGACTTCACCGGGCGCAAGGGGCTGGAGCTTGTGCCTGGCACCGAGGGTGGCGTCCGCCTGGGCGTGCAGAACGCGGCCGAGACGGCGCGGGCGCTCATCCAGCGCCGCTTCCCCAGCCTGCGCCAGCTGGATGCCGGCCAGGTACTCGCGCTCCTCCGCCAGGGCGAATCCACGGTCTATGTCGCCGGTGAGCCGTGCGATGTGCGGGCGGAGCTCCAGACCGCACTGAACGACACGGCCAGCGCGATTCTGGCCCAGGTGTTGCCGCGCTGGGAGCGGACTCTGGCTCAGGGCGAGGTGCTGCTCTTCGGCGGTGGCGGCCAGGTGATGGCGCCGGCCATCAGCGCGATGCTCACCCCGCTCACCCCGGTCACCTTGCTCGACGATCCGATCATCCGGGTCGCGGATGGCATCGAGCGGCTGGCCAAATACCGCCTCCAGGGGTAATGGCGCAAGCGTGCGCCATTCAACGTCGAGAGCATGAGCGGTACTTCTTCGCATTGGAAAGCCATAATACCGCATCGCGGGCTAGTGCGCCAGGATGCTCCAGCCTGGCCCGCGCTGCGGAAATGGCGCAGTGATGTGTCATTGAGGAATACGCTATGGGAACCTCAGAACTCTCGGATCGCTACTACGCCAGCGTCCCGGCCGACGATCCTCGCTTCGCGGAACTGCGCGAGGTGCTGGCCGCGGTGAAGCAGACCGGGCGGCACAGCCCGGCCTCGCGCATGCTTGGCGAGTGGGCACTGCTCGGCTTTCTGCTGACCACCGGCCGGATCAGCGTCAGCGGGGGCAATGGGGCAACGACAATGCTCCCTGGCGAGCTCCCGGACCCGCGCGAGCTGCTGGCGGCGAAGCGGCAGCTCGAGGCCGCAGCGGCCCAACTTGGCGGCTTTGACGAGTGATGTGTGTTGTTTGCGACTTACACATAAGCCACGTCTAAGCTATAATAGTCGGCGTGTGGCTTATTTCGAGGGACTGTATGTTCATCAATCGCGCAACTGAGCTGGCATTCCTGAACGAGGTGCTCACTCGTCAGCACCCCGGCCCCGGCCAGCTTGTCATGATGTATGGGCGGCGGCGGGTTGGCAAGACCGCCCTCTTGCGTGCCTGGGCCGAACTGAGCGGTGTCGCGTTCACCTACTGGGTTGCCGAGAAAGACCCGGCGCCCCTCCAGCGCCGCAAGTTCTTTGGCGAGTTCCTCCAGAGCATTGGCGCCGATCTGCCGGTACCGCTCTTCGAAAGCTGGTCTGATCTCTGGCGCAGCCTGGTCCAGCTGCTCGCTGGTCGCCGCCACCTGATCATCCTCGACGAATTGCCCTACGCCGCCGAGTCCGACCCTGCCATGCTCTCGGCGCTTCAGCACGCCTGGGATCAGCTCTTCCAGCAATCGCAGGCCGTGATCGTGATTTGCGGTTCCCACGTTCGCACGATGGAGCTGCTGCTCGGGCGGCAGTCGCCGCTCTTTGGGCGTATGACCGGCCAGTGGAACCTCTTGCCCCTCGCCTTCGGCACTCTGCGTCAGTTCCTGCCCGCGTGGTCACCCGAGGAGCAGGTGGCGGCCTATGCCATCGTCGGCGGTATCCCCGCCTATCTCTCCTGGCTCAACCCGCGTCAGACCCTGACCACCAATATCAAGCATGTTATGCTCGCGCCGGGCAGCCTTGTCTTGGCAGAGGCTACCTTCCTGCTCCAGGACGAGGTGCGCGAGCCTCGGCCCTACCTGGCGGTGCTCCAGGCTCTTGGCAACGGTCACCACACTCTGAAAGACATCGCTAACGCCAGCATGATCGATAGCGCCCACCTGTCGTTCTACCTGAGTCAGCTTCAGGAGTTGCGCCTGGTCGAGCGGCGGTTGCCGGCCACGCTCACACTCGCCGAGCAGCGCCGCTCGCGCATGGGGCGCTATCACCTGAGCGACCCATTCCTGCGCTTCTATTTCCGCTTCCTGGCGCCGGCGGCGGCCGGTGGCACGCTGAGCTACCGCCCCGAGCGGGTGTTGCCGGGGATCCAGAGTGGGCTTCGCGCCTTCGTAGGCGGCACAGCCTGGGAGGAGCTTGCGCGTCAGTGGGCCGACACGCCCGGCAGTACTGATCAGATCGGCTTTCAACCCCAGGCGATCGGCAGCCACTGGAGCCGAAAGATACAGGTAGATGTGGTCGCCGTAGACTGGCAGAACCACCACCTGCTGCTTGGCGAGTGCAAATGGACCGCCGACCCGGTGGATCGCAAGGTGGTGCGTGAGCTGATCGAGCAGAAGACGCCCCTGGTGCTCGCCGATATGAAGGTGTCGGCCGACGACTGGACGATTCGACACGCGATCTTCGCGCGCGCTGGCGTGACCGAGGCCGCCAAGGCTGAGCTGGCAGCGCACAGCGGTATCCTGGTTGATCTCGATCAGCTCTACGCCGAGCTTCATGAGGAGCGATAAGGGTGAGCGAGTATCAGTACTACTTCCCAACGAGCGCCATAGCCGACGACACCCTGCGCCCATATCTCGTCAGGGCTAGCGTGCCGTATCGGTAGGTAGGTGGCACTGCTTATACTTACGCCCGCTTCCGCACCAGCAGGGATCGTTGCGTCCCAGCTTGGGCGCCGGGGGTGGCGGCTGAGCTGACTTGCCGGCTGCGGATTGGCCGCGCGCTGCCCCTGGTGGCTGCGGCTTCATGTGTTGAGCCCCGGCGACAGTCACATCAGGGGGCTTGCCCCACTCTGTATACAGGCTGGCAAGCCGCTCCAGAACAAACTCGCGGTCGCGCAGGGCTGGGCGGGCGAGCGCGCGTCTGAGGATGGCATCTGCGGCTTCGTAGTCGAGGGCCGTTTTCTGATAGAGCCAGTACTGGTCTGACCAGCCGATATAGGCCCAGCCCTCATCGGGCAGGCGCTTGACTAGGGCGGCGTAGGTTGCCTCGGCTTCGCTGCGTCGCCCCAGGCGCCAGAGCGCTACGCCCTGGGCGCGCATCATATTGACCACCGTGTCAGGGATCTGGTCAGAGAAGAGCTCCAGGGCCTCGCGGCCAACCTGAACCTGGTGCTCGGAGTAGGCCGGGTTAGCGATTCCGGCGTTGCCTAGCTCCCAGACCAGGTCTACACTCCAGTCATCCACTGAGTAGGTGAGCCTATAGGCCTCGTTCAGCTCCGCAGGCGAGCGCAGATCGGGACGAGCCAGCTGCTTCACGAGATCCCAGGCGGCCAGCCAGATGTCGCAGGCGGCGATGGTCTGCTGCGCCTGGACGAGCTGATAGCCCTGTGGGATCAGCTCGTCCAGCTGCTCCTCGGGCGATAGCTGGATCGGCGGCAGGGTGCCGGCGCGCAGCTGTGCCCAGCGCCCCTCCTCAGCCTGGGCAAAGACGTCAATTGCTCGCAGCACCGGCAGCGCCCCAAACGCACCCACCTGATGGTGTACCCCGGCCCGTAGCGCGTCGAGCAGCAGACCGTTGACCTCCGGGCTGTCGCCGCCGTCCTCGATCTGCATCTCCAGGGCGTTCAGCAGTCCGCGCAGCTTGCGCAGGCGGAGCGGAGGCAGCCCCAGCGCATCGATCTGCTGGCGAATCGGGGCAAGCGCGGCAACCCGCACCTTGTCATAGCGGACAGGCTCAGGAGAGGGGGGCCAACTCACGGCAGCACCTCCAGGTGGCCCTCATCACTCAGAAAAAAGAACTGCACGTTGTCGGCCAGTGCGCCGTAGCGCTCCAGCCAGCGCACTGGCACTTCGCGATCGTGGCCGAAGACCAGAAACTGCGTTGGCGCACCTGTCTTCTCTTGCAGCCAGACGTGTTCGGCGATCGTCGCGAACTTGGCCGGTGGCAGACGCTCCCCGGCGACCAGGGTGTAGTATTTCGCGTCGCCGACAATCTGCTGATTGGCTGAGACATAGTCGAACTGCTTGCGGACGCCGGCAAGCGTACCACGCGCAAATGTCGTCCCGTAGTGCTCGCCAAGGATCCGCCCGGCCAGTGCCTCGAAGTTCATCGGCGTCAAGGTTCCAGTACGTGCAGTTGACGCCGTGGACGCGCGAACTGCAACACCATCAGCTTGAGCATCGAGCGTGTAGAAAACCCAGGTGACGCCCTCCTTCGCGGCGCGGATCAGCCGCCGCCCGGCGAGCTCCTGCGTGGTCATATAGACCGTCTGCTGTGAACTGATGCCCAGGGCGCGGGCGATCTGGCCATTTGTGGCGCCACCAGGCGCGACCGACCACAAATAGTCGAGGATGCGCTCTTTGTAGCTCATAGCCGCAGCAGCCCTTCCGGCGCAGGTAGTAAAATAGTGCAGAGCCCCTTGTCATGGTACCACGCCGAGCGCCTGGGCAGAGGAGGATACCTTCAATGACTACTGGCGATCCTCGCATCGCGCTATCGCAGCTGCGCGCCTGGGCTGGCGAGGCCGTCTTCAAGCGCGGGCAGGACTACGAGCTGCGCGGGCGCGTGCGTGAGCTCGCCGCCACCCCCGAGGGCGGGCTGGTTGCCTGGGTGCAGGGAAGCGAGCGCTATGCGACGCGGGTAACCCTGCGCGCGGATGAGCTGGCCTCAAACTGCACTTGCCCCTACGGCGGCACCTGCAAGCACGCCATCGCCGTGGCCCTGGCCTACCTCAACCGCCCCGAGCATGCGCGGCCCCTGCCCGTCGTCCCGGTGAGCGACCCCCGTCTCGTGCTGCTCGAGCGCCAGGCTGCCGCAGCGGCGGTGCTGGTGGCACAGCCCGCAGTGCTGGTCGCCCAGCCCGGCGCAGGGCCAGCCCCGGAACCGGCCCTCCAGGCATTTCTCGCCGCCCACACGCAGGCCGAGCTGGTCGCGCTGCTGCTTGATCTGGCGCAGCGCTTCCCCGAGGTGCACGACGCCCTGGCGGTACGCCGGATGCTGGCCAACGACGACGCCGGCCAGCTCGAGGCCGAGGTGCTGGGCCGGATCATCGACGCCAGCGCGGCGCCGGTCTGGCGTGACCGCTGGGATGACGAGGAGGATGAGCCCGACTACGGCCCCGTCTACGATGGCCTCAAGCGCTTGCTCGACCAGGGCCACGCCGACGCCGTCGTGCGGCTTGGCGAGCACCTGCTGGAGGCCGGGATCAGCCAGGTGGAGCAGAGCCACGACGAGGGCGAGACGGCGGCAGCGGTTGCCATGTGCCTCGACGTAGTCTTTGCGGCGCTGCCGTCTTCGTCGCTCGCGGCCGACGAACAGATCGTCTGGGCCGTCGACGCGCTGCTGCGCGACGATTATGGTCTCTGTGATAGCGCGCGAGACGTGCTTGACGAGCCATACCAGTCAGAGGCCTGGAGCGTGGTGGCCGATGAGCTGCTCGCCCGGCTGGAGGGGCTCCCGGCGGCGGCCGGCGACTTCCAGCGGGAGTACCGGCGGCGGCGGGTGGCCGACTTCGCGATCCTGGCGCTGGAGCAGGCCGGGCGCGCTGAGGAGATCATCCCGCTCTGCGAGCGTGAGGCGCGGGAGGGGGGCAGCTACCAGCGGGTTGTCGAGCGCCTGTTGGCCGCCGGGCGCAATGCGGAGGCTGAGCAGTGGGC
>JAAXUL010000221.1 GCA_013336035.1 Chloroflexales bacterium | reverse complement strand
CCGCGCAGCGGCCCCTTGACCCCGGGGGCGCCGTCGGCCAGGCTGACCCGGAGGTGCTGAGCGTGGAGGTCAGCTACGCACCGAATTTCGCCTAGACTCCTGTTCAAAGGCACTTGACACATACCGCTCCACCCCATCCCTGCGCGATCGTAGGTGCAGATGCGGGTGGTCTTGGCGACTTCGGGCTGCACCCAACCCCACGAGGCAGACATATCGCCCCATCCGGATTCAATCACCACCGTAGGGCTACCTGTGCCAGTGCAGTTGAGGTGCAGCCGATACCCGCCGACGTCGACCAGCTGACCGGGCGGGGGATACGCCCGCAGGTCGGCGGCTTCCGCCGCCGATTCGTAGATCGCCCCGGCCAGCCCGAGGACGACGATCAGCACGAGCGCCACGATCAAGCCCGTGCCAATCCGGTGCAGCACCCGTCGCCCCGCGGGCCGGGTGCGCGATGGTGTACGTGGCGCGTTCATGCTTGTCGCCATTGTGCATTCCTCAGCCTGCTCCGCAGCGTATCAGCCCTGGTTATCATGGGCCACCGTGATCACGACTTTTCCCTGGGCGTGCCCTGCTTCAAGGTAGCCGATCGCCTTGGCAACCTCGCGTAACGGATATGTTCGATCGATGACCGGCACAACCGTGCCGGCTTCAAGCAGCCCCTTGAGCAAGGTCAGATCGTTCTTGTTTGGACTCGCCGTCTCCATCAGGCCGATGTTCTTTCCGCCCAGCACTATAATTTGGAGCATACGGGACATATCTCTGTAGCACTCACAGAAGATACAAGCGTGGTTTTAACCGCTATTCTGAAGCATGGGACTGTACATTGTCAGTTTTACAGATTGATGGTTCCTCGCTGCTCAGCGCGCTAGAAGTCAACAGCTAGTTCCCCCATACGTCATCCAAAGAGGTCAGACGGCAACGTGAGATACATGCACAGCTTCGCAACGCGGTGCGTCACATAGGGTGAATACTGTGACCCATGACGCACATGCGCGCGAAGCAACTAATACTACAGTTGTAGCTGTGCGGTTGAGCAGGCTTGCTCCAACCCGTTCCAGGCGATTTCCCAAAGCCCGGCTTGCTGCCACCTGCGCAATTGGGAGCGCACCGTTTCATAGGGAGGAAAGTGCGGTGGTAACGCATTCCAGGCGCATCCTGTCTGCTTCTGGTGCACGATGGCCTCGACGATCTCGCGTCGGTCGTGAGTCCAGGGTCGCCCAGGACGCTTGCCGCTGGGCAAGAGGGGCGCGAGGCGTTGCCAGACCTCGTGGGCGAGCTTCCCTGGCTTGCTGGCATCTGCTGGTTCTGGAACCGAGGACTCCTGCTGCTGACGTACTCTGGCTGGGCAAGGGCCTTCTCTGACACGACGACGGTAATGGTGGAACTTGGCCTGGGCTTGATGTCGCCTCCGCCAGCGCGACCACTGCAAGATACTCGCAGTCGTGCGCTCCACCAGCAACACCAACAGCCAGAACAGGTGTCGGACTTCCGCACAACTCACTCGCAGCGCAGCCCCCGCTGGGCCTTGAAGCTGGCCAGACTGCTCGGCCCCACTGGCTTCACCAGCCCCTTTTTTGGCGCGAGTGGCGCCCCGTGTTCTGCCCGCACCACGCTCAGGAAGGCCGCAGCCCACATCGCCAGCGTCATATGCCGATACCAACCCGTCCACGAGCGCACTTCGTAGTGGTCCAGCCCGACCTCGCCTTTGGCGGTCTGAATGCTTTCTTCCACCGTCCAGCGCACGCCCGCCACGCCGACCAGTTCCGCAAGGCTGCTCTCAGCAGGCCCAAAGGTGACATAGGCCGTCAGCTTGCTCGGCTTGCTAATGCTGCGCCGAATGAGTAGCCAGCGCTTGAAGCCCTCCTGGTCTGGGTCGCTCAAGGCCAGGCGCCGCCAGTCATACCAGCGCGGACCTTTGCTGCCCGCTCCGGCGCTCAATCGCTCCCAACCATCGCTGGGCAGGCTGGCGAGAATCGTGCTAACCGACTGGTTCTGCTGCTCATGCCAGAGGTGCTCTTTGGTCGTCACCGCCAGCACATAGGCCTGGCGCCGTCCTTCCAACCACTGGCGCAGCGGGCGGTGATCGCCATACACGCTATCGCCCGCAATCCAGGCCAGCTCCACACCGGCAGCAAAGGTTCGCTCCAACATCTGGCGGGCGAGCAGTGGTTTGGTGGCGAAGGTTCGCTCATCAGGAATACCAGCGCCGCGACAGCGTTCGCGGTCATCGGTCCAGGCTTTGGGCAGGTACAACTCACGATCCATCAGGGTGTGGCCATGCTCGCTGGCGTAGGACAGGAAGACCCCGATTTGACAGTTCTCGATCTTGCCGGCGGTACCGCTGTACTGACGGGCGACCCCCGCCGATTTGATGCCCTTCTTGAGAAAGCCGCTCTCGTCGATGACGCCAACGGCATTGGGGGCAGCCAGATAGTCGGTGATGTAGCTGCGCAGGCGATCACGAAGGGCATCGGCGTCCCAGATGGCGCGTCCAAGGAGGTGTTGAAAGCCATAGGGAGTGGCCGCGCCAGAGATTTCGGCTAATTGCCAGCTATTCTTGCGCTCGGCCGGACTGAGGAGCCCAGCGAGGTAGCGATTGGCCTGGTCACGGGCTTCAGAACGTGTGAAGAGGGAGCCTATCCGTCGTTGCACATCACCCCAGTAGAGGTTCCAGACCTGCACGTCGAGCATGTCGAGGTCCGGTGACAGCTCGTCATTTTCGTCAGCCATGAACTCCTCCTGTGTGGGCGTCGCGAGCCCTCAAGGGAGGAGGATACCACACCTACAACTGTAGTAGTAAGCCCGCGCCGGCCGCTAGACGCCACCTATCGCACATTTTATGATCTCGTCGCGGGCCATATCGGCGCCACAATTACCGACGCGCGCGCATTCGAAGAAGAACGCCGACACGCCGAGGTGCTGGCCGAGTTTGACCGAGCAAAGACCGCCTTCTTTAACAATATCAGTCACGAGTTCCGTACACCGCTGATGTTGCTGCTTGCGCCGGCTGAAGATGCCCTCGCCGACCCAGAGCTCCCTTCCGGCCAACATGAGCGGATCGTACTTATCCATCGCAACGCGCTACGGCTCCAGAAGCTGGTCAACAGCCAGCTCGACTTCTCGCGCATAGAGGCTCACCGGATTGAGGCGACCTATATTGCAACAGATCTAGCCACGCTGACCGCTGAACTTGCCGGCATGTTTCGCTCGGCAGTAGAGCGGGCGAGGCTGCGCCTGAGGATCGATTGCCCGCTGCTGCCAGAGCCGGTCTATGTCGACCGCGACATGTGGGAGAAGATCGTCTTCAACCTACTTTCCAACGCGCTCAAGTTCACCCTTACGGGCGAGATCATGGTCAGCCTGCGGTCAAGGGAAACCGACATCGAGCTGACGGTGCGGGATACAGGAATAGGCATTCCGGCTGCAGAACTGCCGCAGCTATTCGAGCGATTCCATCGCATCGGCGGAGCGCGCGGGCACTCGTTCGAAGGCACCGGCATTGGGCTTGCACTGGTACAGGAGCTAGTGCGACTGCATGGTGGTACGGTACAGGTGGAGAGCGTGGTTGATCAGGGTAGTGTCTTTACCGTGAATGTACCAGGCGGCGCCAGTCATCTGCCCCCCGACCGGATCGTGAGCCCAAGTGCACTCACCCCGATGGCTCCGCAAGTCAATCCATACGTCGAGGGGCTTCTCGGCTGGCTGCCAGGTGAGGCAACATCAGCCCCACTTCCGGCTCCAATCCAGAGCACTCCCCTCGCACCTGAAGCAGCCTCCCATAGCGTAGCTACACCTACTCGCCCCCGCATTCTGCTGGCCGATGACAACGCCGATATACGTGCGTACGTTCAACGCCTGCTCAGCTCACAGTACACAGTCGAAACCGTTGCCGATGGCGCAGCTGCACTGGCCGCAGCGCATGATTTCCTTCCCGACCTTATTATTGCCGACGTGATGATGCCGCACCTAGATGGCTTCGGCCTCATCAAGGAGTTGCGGAGCGACCCGCGCACACGGACAACTCCAATCATCTTGCTCTCAGCACGAGTGGACGAGGAGGCGCGCGTCGAGGGACTGGCAGTGGGGGCCGACGATTACCTGAGCAAACCGTTCGGGACCCGCGAATTGCTGGCCCACGTGAACGGAACGCTCGCGCTGGCCAAAGTGCGCCGCGAGGCAGTTGAGGCGCTCGCGGCGCGTGAGACACAACTGCGGGAGGCCCAGCGTCTCGCGCATCTGGGTAGTTGGGAGTGGGATCTAGCGACGGATACAGTCACCTGGTCGGATGAGTTGTATCGGATCTGGGGTGTGAACCCGCAAGCGTTTGAAGCAACGTATGAGGCGGTCCGCCAGCTGGTCCACCCCAATGACCGCGCGCTCTTCGAACATCAGATCGCAACGGCGACACGAACGCACGCTCCATACAGCTTTGAGCACCGTATCATCCGTCCGGATGGAGAGATGCGCATCATGCATTCACGTGGGGCAGTTGTGGTCAGTGACGGCGGTGAGGCCGCCAGGATGGTGGGTACGGCCCAGGACATCACTGAGCGCAAACAAACTGAAGCTGAACTCGAGGCAAGCCGGCTCCTGTTTCAGCGCATCGCCGAAACAAGCCCCGATATGCTCTATGTGTACGACCTCACCGCCGGGCGGATCGTGTACATCAGTGTGCGGAGCGAGCAGGTGATCGGCTATACGCCGGATCAGGTGATCGATCTGGGCGATCAGTTCGCTATCAGCCTCTGGCATGCCGATGATATAGCCGCGCTTCCGAAGCACTATCGCACGCTGCGGGAGCTCGACGACAATGATATTTACGAGATTGAGTACCGATTGCGGCAGCCGGACGGGTCGTATCGCTGGCTGCGTTCCCGCGCCAGTGTCTTCACGCGGGCCGAAAATGGGCATGTGCAGCAACTTATCGGCGTAACCCAAGATGTGACTACTTACAAACTGTCGGAGGAGGCGCTGCGTCAAACCGAGGAGCGCTTCCGGCGCTACTTCGAGCTCGGGCTGATCGGCATGGCCATCACGTCGCCTGGCAAGGGCATTATCGAGGTCAACGACGAGCTATGTACGCTCCTCGGCTACGAGCGCCATGAGCTGCTACAGCTGACCTGGGCGGCGCTCACCCACCCCGACGATCTGACCGCCGATATGGCGCAGTTCGAGGCTATGCTGGCCGGTCAGATTGACGGCTACATGCTGGACAAACGCTGGATCCGCAGGGACGGCCAGGTGATCGATGCGACGATCTCAGTACGCTGTGTGCGCCGCCCTGACGGCACAGTGGACTATTGCGTGGCGCTGTTACAGGATGTTACGGAGCGCAAGCAAGCCGAGGCCGATCTTGTGGAGCTGAAGAATCGGCTGGCGAGCGACCTCGCGGCGATGACGAACCTCCACCATCTCGGCGCGCAGCTGCTGGCCACGTCCGAGCTAGAGCCGCTGCTGAGCGAAGCTCTCAGCGCCATTATCGCGCTCCAGGGAGCGGGCTTCGGCAAAATTCAGCTTTACAACCAGCAGAGGGGCCGTCTGGAGATCATCGTCCAGCAGGGCTTCGATCAAGTCTTCGTGGAGCATTTCAGCACAGTTGACGATGAGCACTCGGCCTCTGGCCGAGCCATGCTGCGGCGTGAGCGCGTGATCATCGAGGATGTTGAGACCGACGCCGGCTTCGCGCCGCACCGGGCGATCGCCGCCGCCACAGGCTTCCGTGCTGTCCAGTCCACGCCGCTCTACGACCGGGCCGGCACACTGCTCGGCGTGGTCTCAACCCACTTTCGCCAGCCGCACCGGCCCACGGAGCACATGCTCAGGCTGACCGATCTCTATACCAGGCAGATTGCCGAGATAATCGGCTTCAAACAGGCCCAGGAGCAGCTGCGCCAGGCCCACGACGAGCTCGAGGCGAAGGTTGAAGCGCGCACCCAACAGCTGGCGGACGCGAACGCGATCCTTGTGGTTGAGAATGATGAGCGACGACGCGCCGAGCAGGCGCGCCGGCGGCTGGTCCAGCAGCTCGTGAGCGCCCAGGAGGAAGAGCGCCGCCGAATCTCGCGTGAGCTGCACGACTCGCTCGGGCAGTACCTCACCGCGCTGAATATCGGCCTCAAGTCGATGGAGAATCAGACTGGCCACACGGACCGTACTGCGAGCGGCATCCGGCAGCTGCATCAGCTGGTTGCGCTGCTCGACGATGCGGTTGACAGAATTGCCTTCGAGCTACGGCCGCCGCGGCTCGACGACCTGGGATTGGACGCCGCTCTGCACCTGCTGGCGAAGGAGTGGTCGGCGACGAGCGGTATCCAAGTCGATATAGTAACGAACGGGCTCAGCCGCCAGCGCATCCCGGCGACGACTGAGACTACGCTCTACCGGGTGGTCCAAGAGGCCCTGACGAACATCCTCAAACACGCTCAGGCCAGCCGCGTGAGCCTGATCGCCGAGCGTCGCAATGGCGAGGTGCGCGTAATTATCGAGGACGACGGGCGCGGCTTCGACCTCGCGGCTGTCGTAGCAGCCCCCGAGACCCAGCGTAAGCTCGGCCTCCGTGGAATGGAAGAGCGTGCGGCCCTGGCCGGCGGCCAGATTGAGATCGAGACGGCCCCTGGGAAGGGGACGACCATCTACATCTCTATTCCGCTTCCCCTGGAGCATGAAGGATGGGCAGAGCATGGCTAAGCTGAGGATTATGTTGGTGGACGATCACGCTCTGGTGCGGTCGGGGCTACAGCTGCTGATTGATGCACAGCCCGACATGGAGGTGATCGGCGAGGCCGAGAGTGGGCGCGTGGCTGTTGCGCTGGCCCAGCAGTGCCGGCCCGACATCGTGGTGATGGATGTCTCCATGCCGGAGCTGGGCGGCGCCGACGCGACGGCGCAGCTCCTTCAGGTCTGCCCGACGATACGCGTGCTGGCCCTTACCCGCCATAACGATCAGGGGTATCTGCGGCGCTTGCTGGAGGTAGGCGCCGCCGGCTACGCGATCAAGCAGACGGCCCCTGACGAGCTGATCCACGCCATCCGCACTGTGGCCGCCGGCGGCACCTATATTGAGCCGAGCCTCACCAGAGAGCTGATCGAGCGCTATGTGGGGCATACGGCGCCAGGTAAAAATGAGAGCCCACGCGGCAAGCTTACCGAGCGGGAGACCGAGGTGCTGCGCCTGATCGCCTGGGGCCTGAGCAACAAAGAGATCGCCGCGCAGTTCCACATCAGCATGAAGACCGTGGAGTTCCATAAGGCCAACGGGACCCAGCGCCTGGGCCTGGCAAGTCGCACCGACATCCTGCGCTACGCCCTCGCCCAGGGCTGGCTGCAAGCGGATCAAGACCCGTAGTAGCTTTCCCTACAAGCAACCTAGCGCTCGAACTACGCCCCCTAGGAGAAATCCTAGGGGGCATTACGCTGCTTCCTAGCTGACAACAGCGGCGCGGCGCCGAAGAATAGAGCTATGCCCATATGAAGCGAGCACCGGAAGGAGGACCACTATGCCAAGCGCCCAGACGCGAGGAGCTGTGGCCAATGAGCAGCTGGTGATCCGCCACGAGCTTACACGGTTGCTCCTGGCCCTCGAGCAGGACCCGCAGCTGGAGCTGATCGTCCTGGGGACCGACGCGCTGCTCCAGCCGGCCTACCCTGAGCACCCGACCTCGCGGGTTTGGGTACTGATCGCCCGGCGACCAGCAGCCCCGGCCGGCGAGGAGCTGCTGCGCCCCTTCCAGCTGCCGGCGCTGCCACCGCTGGAGTATAGCGCGGAGCTGACCTGCCGTGAGCGCGAGGTGCTGGCCCTGATGGCCCACGGGCTGACCAACACCCAGATCGGCGCCCGGCTCGCCATCAGCCGTGCCACTGCCAAAGCCCACGTCAGCAGCATCCTCAGCAAGCTGGGCGCCGCGTCGCGGACGGAGGCCGTCGCGCGGGCGGTGCAGCACGAGCTGACGAACGGGCCCCGTTAGAGCCGTGTGGAAATGTAAGGAGGCGCGACCATGGCAACGATTGTCGGCATAGACCTAGGCACCACCAACAGCGTCGTCGCGGCGATCCAGGGCGGCGAGCCGGTCGTGATCCCCACCGCCGAGGGCAGCAATCTCTGTCCCTCCGTCGTGGCCTTCACCCCGAAGGGCGA
Source organism: Chloroflexales bacterium (assembly GCA_013336035.1). Taxonomy (GTDB): domain Bacteria; phylum Chloroflexota; class Chloroflexia; order Chloroflexales; family Chloroflexaceae; genus CAIWXH01. Next base: position 1,864 of record JAAXUL010000221.1, on the reverse strand, counting down.
GGTGCTGGTGGGCCAGATCGCCAAGCGCCAGGCCATCGTAAACCCTGAGAACACGATCTCATCGATCAAGCGCTTCATCGGCCGGCACTACGAGGAGGTCGAGGAGGAGCGCAAGATCGTCTCCTTCAAGGTCGTCGCTGGCCCCTCCGGCGACGTGCGGGTGCAGGTGCCCGCCACCGGCAAAACCTACACGCCCCAGGAGATCTCGGCCAGGGTGCTTATGAAGCTCAAGCGCGACGCTGAGGCGTACCTGGGCGAGACCGTGAGCCAGGCGGTGATCACGGTCCCAGCCTACTTCAACGACAGCCAGCGCCAGGCCACCAAGGACGCTGGCACGATCGCCGGCCTGGAGGTGCTGCGCATCATCAATGAGCCCACCGCCGCGGCCCTCGCGTACGGCCTCGACAAGAAGACCAACGAGACCATCCTCGTCTGGGATTTAGGCGGTGGCACCTTCGATGTCTCCATCCTCGATGTGAGCGAGGGGCTGATCGAGGTGCGCGCCACCAACGGCGACACCCACCTCGGCGGCGACGACTGGGACGAGCGGATCGTGCGCTGGATGATCGAGGAGTACAAGCGCGACCAGGGGATCGACCTCGGCAGCGATCGCCAGGCCCTCCAGCGGCTGCGCGAGGCGGCCGAAAAGGCCAAGATCGAGCTCTCGACCGTCACTGAGACGGAGATCAACCTGCCCTTCATCACTGCCGACGCCTCCGGCCCAAAGCACCTGCAGCTGAGGCTGACGCGCAGCAAGTTCGAGCAGCTCACCGATGATCTGCTCCAGCGCTGCGTCGGCCCCTTCCAGCAAGCGCTCAAGGACGCCGGCATCAGCGCGAACAAGATCAACGAGGTGGTGCTGGTGGGCGGCTCCACCCGCATGCCCATGGTGCAGGAGCTGGTGCGCAAGTTGGCTAACAAGGAGCCGAACAAGGGCGTGAACCCCGACGAGGTGGTGTCGATCGGCGCCGCGGTGCAGGCCGGCGTGCTCGGTGGCGAGGTGAAGGATGTGCTCCTGCTCGATGTGACGCCGCTCTCGCTAGGCCTGGAGACGTTGGGCGGCGTGATGACGAAGCTGATCGAGCGCAACACCACCATCCCCACCCGTAAGACCGAGACCTTCTCGACCGCAGAGGACAACCAGACGGCGGTGGATGTGCATGTGCTGCAGGGCGAGCGCGAGATGGCCGCCGACAACATGACCCTCGGCCGCTTCCGGCTGGAGGGCATCCCGCCAGCGCCGCGCGGCGTACCCCAGATCGACGTGACCTTCGACATCGACGCCAACGGCATCCTCCATGTGACGGCCAAAGACAAGGCCACCGGCAAGGAGCAGAAGATCACCATCACCGCCACCACCAACCTGAGCCAGCAGGACGTTGAGCGGCTGGTGCGCGAGGCGCGCCAGCACACCGCCGAGGATCAGCGGCGCCGCGAGCTGGCCGACGCCCGCAACATCGCCGACAGCCTGATCTACCAGGTGGAGAAGGCCCTGCGCGAGCTGGGCGACGAGCTGCCGCCCGCGGAGCGCACACGGGTCGAGGCCCAGATCAACGATCTGCGGGCCGCCATGCAGGGCGACGACACGGCCAGCATCAGGCAGGCGAGCGAGACCCTCCAGCAGATGGCCGGGGCCCTCAGCCAGCAGGCGAGCGCCCGCCAGGCAGGTGGCCAGGATGTCCACGCCGGCGGCCCCGATGTTGTCGAGGGCGAGTTTACGGAGTAGGGGATCGCGATGAGCACAGACAATAGCGGGCTCGAGCGCGAGGCCACGCTGAGCCTCAGTAGATCACAAGTTGATCATGGCGACGGGAGGCTGACTTCAGAGCGCGTCCCATAGAGACGTTCGATGGCCCGATTGAGG
>JAAXUL010000220.1 GCA_013336035.1 Chloroflexales bacterium | reverse complement strand
GGGACGGCACAGCGTGCGCGGAGAAGCAGAAATAATTGTTAGCGCGAAAAAGTCGTGGGTCAACTTCCGGCAGAGTGTGGTAGGATCACGCCAGCATACCGACCAGTGAGGAGGACGCTATGCGCCGCATCCAGGTGCTGATCCGTGAAGTGGACGACGAGCAGCCGGAGGCCACCCGCGATCTCGCGACGTTCGATCTCCCAGCGACGGATGTTGCTTCCTTGCAGCCGGAGACGGCGCTCGATCAGTTAGAAGCCACCACCCACGCGGTGGGCACCGCCATCTTGCGGCGGACGCTGGAAGCCCAATGGGACGTGGTGGATGCGACCCTGGCGGAGCAGTACCGCCAGGGCGTTTCCCCCTCAGCCGCCCCACGCCGACGGGCACGCCGTCGTACAGGTGGCTAGTCGCTTTGGGCGACTGGAGCTGCGGCGCCAGGTGTTTGCGCCCGTGGGCGAGCAGCCCCACTGTATGCCCGGCAATGCGGTCTTGCCTGACCACCACGGGATGATCATTACCCGGGGCTTGCAGGAACTTGCCTGTCTGTGGCCCCAAGATCTGCCCTTTGCCCCAGTCGCGCGCCTGTTGGGCTGGCAGGCCCAGAGCGAGGCTGTCCTCTCTGATACCAGCATCCGCACCCTGGTGCGCACGCACGGCCAGATCATTCGGCAGGCCGAGCAGGAGGAGGCGAGCTTCCTCCTGGCGCACGCCGACCTGGCTACCCTTCAGCCGCAACTGGTACCTCCAACCCAACCGCGGCGTCGGGCCGGCTGGCCTGTCGACCTGAGTGCCGCCGTCGAGCAAGCCCTTCAGGATGGACTGGCTGATCCGCCGGCCGGGGTCAGCCGCGCCGATTGGGAGCGGGTGCTGCACGTACGGCGCCAGGAAGCGGCGCTGCCCGTCGAAACGTTGCGTCAGCTGGGGCCGGAGGTGCAGCCCGAGCAAACCCTGGTGACGATGGATGAGGTCTTGACCCGGGCGGTCGGGAAGCGCCACTTCTGGGAGATCCGCACTGCACGAGTCAGCACCCCGGTCGGGACCCGCTATGTGAGCGGCACGGGACCAGCCCTGCTGCGCCAACTGCTGGTGTTGCTGCTGCTCTGCGCGGTGCGTTGGCCAGCGGTCCTGATCGTGGCCGATGGGGCGCGGTGGATCCGAACCTGGTTTGGCGAGCTGCTGGCCGCCTTGCCGGCCAGTACCCTGATCTTGGATTGGTGGCACCTCTGCAAACGCTGTCGTGAGTTGGGGAGTATGGCCTGCCGCGGACGGAAAGCCAAGGCCGCCCTGCTCCGTCCGATCTATCGTCACCTGTGGCAGGGCGACGTGGCGGCAGCGGTCGCCCTCCTCGAAGCCTATCGCCCAGAAGCCAAGAACCTCGACCGGCTTGAGGAGTGGATCACCTACCTGCGCGAGCGGGCGCCGTACATCCCCAACTACCGTGAGCGTCGGCGCACCTGCCAGTACATCGGCAGTGGCGCAGTCGAAAAAGTCAATGATGTATTGGTTGCGCGACGGCAGAAAGGCCAGGGCATGCGCTGGCAGGAGTCGACCAGTGATGCGCTGGCCGCGCTGCGCACCCTCATGTTGAATGGAGGCTGGGACCGCTACTGGCAGCACCATGAGGTCCTTCCGCTCGTCGCGACTTGACCCAGCGCTTATTCGCGCTAACAACTTTTTCAACGAAACGGCCGCCTGTTTCGTCCTGGCATTTAACTCTTACGAGTTGAAGCAACACTTGTTGATCGCTCATATCTAACTCCTTAGTCTAACACTCACTCGCGTGAGTATAATGAGAGACTTTGCTGCTAGTGTAGCAGCGCACCGCTGTAACTATAGCGGTGGACAAAAGGATTGAGCTACCTGCTCAGGCTTCCCAAAGCCCTCGAACCCTGGGTTAATGAGGTTCAACCGTTCCGGCCGCCGCTATAATAGCGGGAAACCCGCCAAGTATATCCGTAATTTACCCGACAGAGTAGTGAAAGTCAGTATTCCTGTCACTATCTCTGCTTTGTCAGATAACCTGTAGCGAGCCGCCCAGAGCTGGTTTTCAGCAAAAATCCGCTGTCGGATAGCCAGCTTTTATAGCATTCCAAAGCCACGTTCGGTTTAGCTCAAAAGTACGAAAGACCAAGTGACAGAGCAGAGCTAAGAGCCGTGGGAGCCGTCACGAGAACGTGCTAGATCGGCAGGGTCAGGGTGGCTGAGGCGAGCCCGAGGATGGTCAGCGCGCCGGCGACAGCCAGGGCGCGGTCGGCCCAGCGTTGCAGTCGTGGCAGCAGATCCTCAGGGGTCATGGGCGCGAGCACCTGGACGGCCCCGTACCCAAGGGCGCTCAGCATGGCGAAATAGAACGACAGCACGATGACGGGGTTGCCAACGAGCGCGGCGCGCACCTCGTCTTCGGGTGCACCCAGGCGAGGGGTGAGCGCCATCAGCAGCACGCCGATCATGCCGAGGCCGATGTTCAGCGCGACACAGTGCAGCGGTACCTTGCCGCCTCGTAAGCTCGCCACCCCGAACAGGCAGCCGCAGGCAAGATATCCGAACAGCTCTAGCATCAGGAGTCCCTGTCTAACGGCAGCTTCACGCCGTGATCCCGCTCATCGTCTGCCACTAGTGAACCACCTGCATCACCCGGCTGTGAAGCGGCTGAGCGATCTAAAAAGCGGTAGCGCTTCTTTACCCGCCCTTAACAAGCGATACAAAAAGCGGTAAAGCTCCAGCTGCATGCTGATGCGACACCTCTTGCAAGTCTCCGGTGGCCAAAGGCGAAAAGGGCAGCCCGGCGAGGTCATGCTCAGCGTTCTGGCTCACCTTGAAGGCTTGTAACCGCCCCTGTTCGATGCTACACTGACCGTACCCCGTCCTATCCCATCCCATGCTGCCCAGTCCATACCAGCTCATCCCATCGCCGGGACCCATCGCCCGGGAGGAAGACGCCATGGCCGATGGACAGCCGTTTGGACCCCGCGTCCGCGAGCGTCGTCGCGCCCTAGACCTGACCCAGGAAGAGCTTGCCCGCCAGGTCGGCTGCGCCAGCGTGACGCTGCGCAAGATCGAGGGCAGCCACCTGCGGGCCTCGCGCCAGATCGCTGAGCGTCTCGCCATCGCCCTCGACATCCCCCTCGCGGAGCGCGATGCCTTCGTCCGCGCTGCGCGCGTCGCAGTGGTCGAGCGGGGCGAGAGCCGCGAGCCCGCGCCCTCGCCCACTCCGCTGCTCACACCCGAGGAGCTTGGCAGCGATGACCTCAGTGGGCGGGTCGTCCGCAGCTACCAGGACAGCGACAACCCCTACAAGGGGCTCCAGGCCTTCGATGAGGCCGATGTGGAGAATTTCTTTGGCCGCGAGACCCTCCTGCACCAGCTCTTGAGCCGGCTGGGCGAGGGGGGCGAGCTGGCGCGCTTCCTGGCGCTGATTGGCCCGAGCGGCAGCGGCAAATCGAGCCTCGTCCGCGCCGGGCTCATCCCGGCCCTGCGCAGCGGCGGGCTACCTGCCTCGGAGCGCTGGTACCTGGTGATGCTCACGCCAGGGGCACAGCCGCTCGACGAGCTCGCGCGTCAGCTCCACTCAGTGGCACCCCTGGCCGTCGAGACAGATGATCTGCGCACGCTCCTCGGCGCGGACGAGCGCGGGCTGCTGTGCGCCGCGCGCCTGGTGCTCCCGGCCGACCCGCAGGTCGAGCTGCTGCTGGTGATCGACCAGTTCGAGGAGCTATTCACCCTCTGTGGCGACGTGGGCGAGCGGGCCCAGGTGCTGCGCAGCCTCGTCACTGCGGTGCTCGACGAGCACTCGCGCCTGCGCGTCCTCCTGACCCTGCGCGGCGACTTCGTCGAGCCGGCGCTGCTGGACGTCGACTTCGGGGAGCTGCTGCGCCAGCGCAGTGATCTGGTGCTGCCGCTCACCCCAGAGGAGCTGGAGCGGGCGATCACCAGGCCGGCGCAGCGGCTCGGGCTGGCGCTGGAGGATGGGCTGGTGGCGACGATGATCGGCGACGTGGGCGCACAGCCGGGCGCCCTGCCCATGCTCCAGCACACCCTGCGCGAGCTCTTTGGCCGCCGCAGTGGGCACGTGCTGACCCGTGGCGCCTACGTGGAGCTGGGCGGGGTGAGCGGGGCCCTGGCGGCCAGCGCCGAGGCGGTCTTCCAGCAGCTCCTCCCGGCCGACCAGGACGCCGCACGGCAGCTGCTGCTCCGGCTCGTCACCCCCGGGCTCGGCGTTCCGGACACGCGCCGGCGCGCCAGGCGCGCTGAGCTTGCCGCGGTGATCGGCGTGGGGCCGCTCGAACAGCTGAGCGAGCGCCTCAGCCGGGTCCGGCTGCTCACCTTCGACCACGACCTGGCCTCGCGCGAGGCGACGGTGGAGGTGGCCCACGAGACGCTGCTGCGGGCCTGGCCACGGCTGCGGGACTGGATCGAGGAGAACCGCGAGGCGATGCTCACCGAGCGGCGGCTGGCCCTGGCGGCGGCCGAGTGGGCGCGCAGTGGGTGTGAGCCGAGCTTCCTGGCGAGCGGGGCACGGCTGGAGCAGTTCAGCACCTTCGCCGATGGCCAACAGATTGCCCTGAGCGCCGACGAGCAGACCTACCTGGCGGCGAGCGTGGCCCTGCGCGCCGAGGCCATCACGGAGGAAGAGGCGCGCCGGCAGCGCGAGCTGGCGCAGGCCCAGGCGCTTGCCGAGGAGCAGGCGCGGCGGGCGGTTGAGGCCCAGGCGGCGGCGGCGACCCAGCGCCGTGCCGTGACCCGTCTGCGCGGCGTCGTCATCGGCCTGGGCATGGCCCTGCTGGTGGCCGGCGCACTCCTGGCGTTTAGTCTCCAGCAGCGGGCGGCGGCAATCACCGCCCGTGAGGCGGCGGCTCAGGCGGCTGCGGTGGCCACCTCGCGCGAGCTGGCGAGCGCGGCGGTGAACAATCTGGCGGTCGACGCCGAGCGCAGTATCCTGCTCGCCCTGCGCGGCCTGGAGCGCGCCGAGACACCCCAGGCGGTCGAGGCCCTGCACCACGCGGTGCTGGCGTCGCGCGTTGAGCGGGCGCTGCCGGTTCCCCCGGTCATGGTAGAGGATACCGCGTACAGCCCTGATGGGGCCCAGCTCGCGACCGCTGACGCTCAAGGCACCATCACAGTGTGGGACCCGGCCCACGGCGAGCGGCTCCACACCCTGTCAGGGCACGCCGTCGCCTACAGCCCCGATGGGCGCACGCTCGGCACGATCGCCCGCGACGACACCATCGTGCTCTACGATGCCACGAGCGGCGCGCCGATCCGCACCCTCGGCTCCCACCCGGGGGCCTGGACGATTCGCTTCAGCCCGGACGGCAGCCGCGTGGCGACTGGCGGCGATGATACGGTCGTACAGCTCTGGGCTGTAGACCAAGACCAGCCGCCCCTCAGGCTCAACGGCCACACCGCGACGGTAAGTGGGCTCGGCTTTGCCCCAGACGGCGCCCGGCTCGCAAGCGTCGATTATGACGGCGCGCTCATCATCTGGGACACGCGCGATGGCGCGCAGCGCCTCAGCGTTGCGAGTGGCGACGTGCTCAGTGGCGCGAGCTTCAGCCCCGACGGGTCCCGCATCACCTCAGGTGGGACTGGCGGCACGGTCTATATCTGGGATAGCGAGACCGGCGAGTCGCTGCTGGCGGTCGGCATGCATAGCAATCACATTGCTGGGGCACGCTTCAGCGCCGACGGCACGAGCGTCATGACCTACAGCTTCGATGGCACCGCAAAGCTCTGGGATACGGCCAGCGGCAACGTGCTCCTGACCCTGAGCCACAACAGCCCGATCAACGCCGCCACCTTGCGGGCGGATAACGCGCGCCTGGTCACGGGTTCGAATGACGGCAGCGTGAAGATCTGGGATATTACGCCTATCGGTAGCCATGAGGTCCTGAGCCTGCCCCACCGTGCCATCGTGTGGCGTGTCGACTACAGCGCAGACGGCGTACTCCTCGCGACCTCGAGCTGGGACGGGTGGGTGCATGTGTATGACGCGCAGACGGGGGCGCCGCGGTGGACGAAGAAGCTCTATGCCGGGCGCGCCATGGACGTGCGCTTCAGCCCCGACGGAACGCAGCTGATCAGTACGGGCGCGGACAGCCTGGTGCATATTCTCGCCGCCGGCGACGGTCGCGAGCTGCGCACCCTACGCGGCCACGGGGACGGGCTTCTCGCAGGGATCTTCGTCGGCACCATTGCGGCCGGCTTCAGCCCGGATGGGCGGTTGATCGCCAGCACCGGCGCGGATGGCACCGCCCGCCTGTGGGACGCGGCCAGCGGCGCGCTGCTCTGGAACGTCAAGGTGGGGAGTGGGGTGACCAATGTGGCCTTCAGCCCTGATGGTACCTCTCTCGCGACCACAACAGACCTTGGCGCCCTGATCGAATGGGATGTGCAGAGCGGCGAGCAGCAGCGTGTGTACATGGAAGGGGGCGACGAGAATCTACGGCTCTGGGCGCTGACCTACAGCCCTGATGGGCGGTGGCTCGCGGCGGGGGGCTTCGGCGGGGCGGCAACGGTCTGGGATACGGCAACCGGCGGCGAGCGGCTCACGCTGCCCGGGCTGACCGACACCGTGCATAGTCTCAGCTATAGCGCCGATGGCTTGACGCTGCTCACCGGCAGCGGTGAAGGGGTGCGCCTGTACGACGCAAGCACAGGCGCGCTCCTGCTCGGGCTGGGGGCCGTGGAGGCCATGCGCGATACGACCTTTCGGCCTGGCAGCACCCACCTCGCGGCGGCCGGCAGTAAAGGGCTGGTCCGGGTGATCACCCGCGATCTCGCCGAGCTGCGGGAGATCGCGCGCTCCCGGCTGACCCGTGAGCTCCGCGAGGAGGAGTGCATGCAGTACTTGCACCTGGCATCCTGCCCGACGGCGCCGCAACGCTCGGCAGCATCTGGCGGTGGTTTCTAAGCTCTGTAATGCGCGCGCTGATGCCCACCGCCTCGCCCAGCGGCTGAACCCGCGGGCTACCGGTTACGAAGCCGGCCTGCGCCGGCTCCGGCAGGCCGCGCAGGCGGCCTTCGTGAACGTAGCCGAGGACTTGAGCCCCACGGCGATCTGGGGTGAGGGAAGTAATTTCTTTCTGAACCCTAAGACGGCTGCCCAGCCATCCACGCTCGACCAGCGTGATTCTGGTACGAGTTTCGGCCCCGTTTCCCGGCGTGGATAAGAAAGGGGCACGGCGAGCGAATGGCATCAGGATGCGCTCTGCGATTCTACGAGGAGCGCGCGGCGGCATCAACTCGTACCGGAAGCATGGTTCTGGTGCGATTCCTTATCGAAAAAGACCAGCCTGAGCAGCTGGTCCTTAGCGTATGACTTTCTCGGAAATAAAAAGGTGTTTCCTATAAGCGATCTCGGTTGTCCAGGCTGCACGAAACGTTACGGCCTCCTTCGCCAGCACCATGTGCTTACGCTGTAAACTGCGCTCATATCTTCTCGCCAGCAACCTACTATGCACGTAGCGCATCCACCGCATGTTCTTCTAGGCCGCTCCGAACCATGCGTGTAGGAGGCCTTAGTATGGAGGAGCGGGATGGGAACCTACACGGTGGCTGATCGCCTACCATTGATACTTGCCCGCTGGCTGCTGATCACCCTGATGCTCGTTGCGCTTGCCGCCCACCCCTGGCTGTCGCAGGCGGCCGGGAGGACCTGGGTCAATATCGGCCCCGAGGGCGGCGCAGTCTCCCGTCTGCTGGTGGTCCCACAGACCCCAACGACCATCTACGCACTGGTGGGCGCCAGCGACTATGGCGAGACTGTCTATCGTAGCACCGACGGTGGCCTCAGCTGGATTCGCGCGAGCGCTGGCCTGCGCGGGCGTCAGATCTTTGATCTGGCGTTAGATCCGCTGACGCCCGCGCGGCTCTTTGCGGCGACCGACGATGGTATCTACCGGACCGCCAACGGTGGCGTGAGCTGGAGTTGGTTGCCGGGCGGGCCGTCAAACGCGACGCACGTTGCGGTTGCCCCGTCGTCGCCGGAAGTTGTCTACGCCACCAGCGGCTGGATCATCTACCGTAGCGCTGACACCGGCGCGACCTGGGATGCTGGCACGGAGTATAGCTCGTCACTCTCCTCCGCTGCGGCACTTGCCGTTGATCCCTCCAATGCGAACGTGGTCTATGCCGGCACGATCGAGGGGCTCGCCAAGAGCACGGACGGCGGCGCAACCTGGAGCCCACTAAGCCAGGGGCTATCTGCTAGCCCCCTCGATCTGCGAGCGGTCGTTGTCCATCCCCAATCGCCGACAACCCTGTTCCTTACAGCCGGTGGAGCAACGGCGCTCTATAAGAGCACTAACGGCGGCGCCAGCTGGACCACCGCCAGCAGCAATCTGCCCGGCATACCGACCGGCCTGGGTTTCCACCCGAGCCAGCCACAGATCCTCTACGCCGGCACCTACAGCGGTCTCTACCGGAGCACAAACGGCGGCTCCAGTTGGAGTCTGCTGCCGGCAACGGTAGGACGGGCGGTTCTGAGCGTCGCGAATAGCCCGGGAGATGCGACGCGGATACTGGTGGGGCTCACCGATAACGGTGTGCTGATAAGCGAGGACGCCGGTGCAACGTGGCTGGCGCGATCCAGCGGCCTGCGCGGCCTGACGGTCTCGTCACTCGCCGCCGCGCCGACCGGGGAGGGCTCCCTCTACGCCGCTACGGAGGGGGGCCAACTTCTCCGCACCACCGACGGTGGGGCGTCCTGGGAGGTGCTTAACCCGGCGATGGCCACTACCGGCACCTCGCTAGGCTCGGTTACGGCGCTCGCCGTCGACCCAAAGGTGCCGACGACAATCTATGTCGGTGGGGAGAGCGGCCTGTTCAAGAGCACCACCCGCGGGGAGAGTTGGAGCCTGATCGGCCCGTCTGACCCAAGCTTCGTCGGGTTCAGTACCCAGGCGCTCGCTGTCGACCCGCAGACGCCGGCGAATCTGTATCTGGCGGGAATCCGGTTTGAGCGTGGCCTGTGGCGTTCAGTCAACGGCGGCGCGAGCTGGACACTGGCGACCAGCGGGTTGAGCGACACCGAGGTGCGTGCGCTGGCAGTGGTGCCGACGGCACCGAGCACCCTCTACGCGGGGACGCTGAGCGCCCTTTTCCGCAGCACCAACGGAGCCCAGAGCTGGTCGGCGCTTAGCGTCGGGATGCCGGGGGGCGACGGGGTCGACCAGATCACCATCTCGCCTATCGACGGTGATCGGATCTATATTCGCCGTAGTGCGCTCATCTACATCAGCTCGGATGGAGGCACGAGTTGGGAGGCGCGAGACGTGCCGACCGCCTGCGTGAGCGTCCATGATCTGGTCGCCTCGCCTTCACTGGCAGCGGGCGTCCGTGTCGCCTGCTCGGCCGGAGTCTTCGCCAGCACTGACGCTGGTGAGAGCTGGAGCGTTGAGGGCGAGGGCTGGCCGGATGATGTGGTGGCGACGCGGATCGCACATGTGCCAGGGGCACCGGGGCTCATCTTCGCCGGAGGGCGCGCGGCGAGCGTTTTTGCCCAGCAGGCATCAGGGGCCGGGCCACAAATTATCGCCCAGCCTGTCGGGCAGACTATCAGCGCAGGTCAGACGGCAGTGATTAGCGTGCGGGTGAGCGGAGAGGGCCCGCTCTCGTATCAATGGTATCGTGGCCCGAGTGGGGATACGAGCAATCCCGTCGCCGGGGCAACGTCGGCCGCGCTGCTGACCCCGCCGCTCGCAGCCGACGCCGCTTACTGGGTGCGGGTAACCAACGAGGTGGGCGCTGCCGACAGCCGGTCAGCCCCGATTCGGGTGTTGGCGTCCGCGCCCAAGCCGCAGCCGCAAGCGTTTATTCCACTTGTGGTTAGGTAGCCTCCCGCCGCAGGCCAACCCCCTCTACCCCCACCCCGCCTCAAACGCGCGGTGCGGGGGTCGACGATCAGGGAGCATCAGGCCGCCGGCGAACCGATCATCGAAGTGTATCTCTAGCACATCTCACCGCTGGCCTGGGAGCATATCGTGCTGACGGACGAGTACAACTGGAACATCGAGCCAGTCGCCTCAGAAC
>JAAXUL010000219.1 GCA_013336035.1 Chloroflexales bacterium | reverse complement strand
GACGCGTTCGTCGAGGCTTTCGTGCAGGGCGTCATGCGCCACTTCCCGTCGGCCATCCTCCAGTGGGAGGACTTCGCCAAGCATCACGCCGGCACGCTGCTCGAGCGCTACCGCGACCGCCTCTGCGCGTTCAACGACGATATCCAGGGCACCGGCGCGGTGACCCTCGCCGGCCTGCTGAGCGCCGCCGACGTGCTCGGCCTGCCCCTGGCCGAGCAGCGCGTGGTCGTGCTCGGGGCCGGCTCGGCGGCGATCGGCATCGCCGACCAGATCGTCGCGGCGATGGTCGAGGGAGGCCGCAGCCTCGCCACGGCCCGCGCGGCGCTCTGGCTTGTCGATAGCCAGGGCCTGGTGCACGCCGGCCGCGCCGACCTCGAGCCGGCCAAGCAGCCCTACGCGCAGCCGCTCGCGGCCATGGCCGGCTGGGCGGTCGCCCAGCCCGGGCAGATCTCGCTGCTCGAGGTGGTCCAGCACGTCCACCCGCACGCGCTGATCGGCACCGCCGCGCAGCCGGGGGCCTTCTCTGAGCCGATTGTCCGCGCTATGGCCCAGCACACGGCCCGTCCGGTGATCTTCCCCCTCTCGAACCCCACCAGCAAGAGCGAGGCCGTGCCGGCGGACTTGATCGCCTGGACCGACGGGCGCGCCCTGGTTGCGACCGGCAGCCCCTTCGCCCCGGTCTCCTACGGCGGGCGGACGATCCACATCGGGCAGTGCAACAACGTCTTCATCTTTCCCGGGGTAGGGCTCGGGGTGATCGCCTCGGGCGCGCGCCGGGTGACGGATACGATGTTCGTCGCCGCGGCGCGGGCGCTCAGCCTGTGGGCCCCCACGCGCCACGACCCGACGGCGCCGCTCTACCCGTCGCTGATGCAGGCCAGGGCTGTATCGCAGCAGGTCGCCATAGCGGTTGGCCTGGCGGCGATGCGCGCAGGCGTCGCCGAGCCGCTGCCCGAGGCAGAGCTGGCCCGGCGGGTGCAGGCGACGATATGGGAGCCCCGCTACGTGCCCTACCACCGCGCCGAGGGCTAGCGATCTGACAACCTGGTTGTGAGGTTTTTTCGGGGAGGGCCTGCCCTCCCCGAGCCCTCTCAACGAACACAAGCGACCGACAAGTCAGCGGGCCTCGGCCTCTTCGACGAGCTGCTGGAGCATGGCCTGGGTGTCGATCAGGTGGTTGTTAAAGATCGCCCGGGCGACCTCGAGGAGCTGGAAGATCAGCGGGTCGCGCACCCGGTAGTAGACGGTGGTCCCGTCCTTGCGGGTCTCGACGATATTGCGGGTGCGCAGCACCGCAAGCTGCTGCGAGACGCTCGACTGATCCATGCTGAGCGCTGCCTGGAGCTCATTGACGCTCTTCTCGCCGTCGGTAAGCTGTTCGAGGATCACCAGGCGCATGGGGTGCCCCAGCGCTTTGAAGAACTCGGCCTTGAAGCGATGGAGTGGCTGGTGCATGCGGCTCGTGCTCCCATAGGGTCAGACAGCGACCCCGCGTTGGGTCGTGCCCGCTATCAGGCCAGATCGTATCGTAGTATAGCTCGACAGCAGCGTCAATCGGCCGAGCCCGGCGCGAGCGTCCGCTTGGGCTCGGCCTCGCGGGCCAGGCGCTCGCGGGCCTGGCGCAGCACCGCGCAGGTGCCGCCCGAGGTGTCGCAGCGCGGGCAGCCCGCGACCATCCGCCGCTCGTGGAGCTCAACAATCGCGTCCGTCGCGCTCCAGTAGATGTGCTTCGGGTCGATCAGCTCGACCAGGCCCGTGCGCTGGAACATATCCATGACCGTGGGCTGGAGGGCCGTGAAGGAGACCTCGCCGCCACGGGCGCGGTGCTCCTCGACAATCTGGCGGATGGCCTGCACGCCCATGGCATCGAGCAGCGGCACGCCGCGCATGCTGACGATCAGGCTGTGGTAGTCACCCGCAGTCTCGAAGGCCTCGAGCACCGTCGTGACACTGCCGAAGAAGAGCGGCCCGGTCAGGTAGTAGACATGGATGCTCGGGCAGGTGGCGGTGATCGGGAAGCCCTGGGCCTGGATCTTCGCCGCGTCGATCGGCTCGTGGGTGACCGCGGTGCTCGTCGCCGACTGGCGCAGGTAGATCAGGGCCGAGATCGCGATGCCAATCATGATGGCCTGGGTCAGGTCGAGGGCCGCGGTGGCAAACATAGTTACGGCAAAGCCGGCCAGGGCGTGCTTGAGCCGGGCGTTGAAGAAGAAGTGGATGCTCTCCCACTCATTCATTCGCCAGGCCGTGACCAGCAGCACGCCGCCAAGGGCGGCGAGGGGGATATGCCCAATCAGGGGGGCGAGCACCAGGGCGCTGAGCAGGAGGCCCACCGCGTGGATGATGCTGGTGAGGCGGGTCACCGCGCCGCTCTTGATCGCGACGCTGGTGCGCGCGATGGCCGCCGTGGCCGGGACGCCGCCGAAGAAAGGGATGATCAGGTTGCCGATGCCCTGCGCGATCAGCTCCTGGTTGCTGTCGAGCGGCTTACCGCTCATCGTCGCGCCCACCGAGCCGCAGAGCAGGCTCTCGATGGCGCCGAGCGCGGCGATCGAGACGGCCGGCAGGAGCAGATTGTTCAGCTGGCCCCACGGGATCGCGTCAAAGGTCAGGCGCTGGTCGAGCAAGATGGTGCGCGGGATATCGCCGATCACGGGCACAGTCCAGCCGGCGAAGTAGGCCAGCGGCGCGGCAAGCATCAGGCCGACCAGCGAGCCGGGGATGGCCCGCGTCAGGCGCGGCATCACGAGCATGCTGACGACGACGACGCCGGCCAGCACCAGCGCCCGCCAGTCGGGCATCACGGGGTGACTAAAGTAGCCAAGCAGCTTGGCGAGGGCGTTCTCGGCCGGCGGGGTCTGCACGCCGAGCACATTGTCGAGCTGGCCGATCGCGATAATTAGCGCGATGCCGCTGGTGAAGCCGGCGATCACCGGCGAGGGGATGAACGAGATGTAGCGCCCGAGCCGGAACAGGCCCAGCATGAGCATAAAGAGACCCGCGAGCAGCGAGGCGGTCCAGATCCCGCCCAGGCCGTAGCGTTGGGCCAGCACGATCAGCACCGCTGACATAGCCCCCGTCGGCCCCGAGATCTGAAAGCTCGCGCCACCAAGGCCGCCGATGATCACCCCGGCGAGGATGGCGGTCACCAGGCCGGCGGCCGCGTCGGCGCCCGAGGCCACCCCAAAGGCGAGGGCCAGGGGCAGGCCTACCGCGCCCACGGTGATCCCGGCGAGCAGATCACGGCGGAGGCTCGTGCTGTTGTATCCAGTAAACTCGCGCCGTAAGATCTCGAACAGTCGTGGTCGGAAACGAAGCTGACTCATGGGCGGCCAGCCCTCCTCGAGCTTGTAGGTAATAACTCGTATATTGCAATATTTAGATGTTTAATATACACCAGCTGCGGCCCATTGTCAAAGGAGCTGCGCAGCGGGCTATGCTCTGGGACAGCGCCTGGCGGATTCTGGCGGGGTCTTCAGGCGGCCTGGGCCTGCAGGCGCCCTTGCTCGTGGCAGTCAGAGGGGACACTCTGGAGTTGGATGAGGTCGGCCACGGTGACGGGGCCCTCGTCGAGCATGCTGTAGACCTGGGTCTCGCGGATCTCGCGCACCCCGGCGGCGAGGATACGCAGCAGCTCGCCGACCTGGGCGGCGTTCCAGTCGCTGCGGTTGCGCAGGTCGACCAGGACATCGGCGATCCGCCCGATCTGCGCGCTCTGACGCTCGATGGCCAGGGTCAGGATCGTGAGCCGTTGCTCGATGCTGGACAGCGCAGCCTGGGTGATGTCCGGGGTGTTGGGGTAGAGGGCTGGCATAGGGGTGCTCCGGCGTAGTGGTGCGATGATGCCCGTATCGATCATTATATCGCCTCGGGCCACCCCTCGTCGCCGGTACGTTTGTCCCGAAGCAGAGTAGGAGTAGATCGCCTAGACCTCCTCCTCAACGCCAGAGGCGGGCATCGTGAAGTAGAAGGTGCTGCCGAGGCCGGGCGTGCTTTCGACCCAGATCCTGCCGCCGTGGGCCTCGGTGACCAGCTTGCAGAAGGTCAGGCCGAGGCCACTGCCAGCGTTGCGCCGATTGCCGGCCTGGCCGAACTTATGAAAGATCTTATCGAGGTCGGCCTGCTTAATGCCGACGCCGGCATCGCGCACGGCAAAGCGCACCGCCTGGAGCGTCTCCATGCTATGCGCTGCCTCCTCGGCCTGGGCGGGGGGCGGCGCTGGCTCGGCGGGGAGCGTATCGGCCGCGAGCACGATCGTGCTGCCCCTGGGGCTAAACTTCAGCGCGTTGTCGAGCAGGTTCTGGAGCACGCGCAGCACCAGCTCGCTGTCGGCGTAGACATAGGCGGCGCCGGGAGAGACCGTCACGTCGATCGCAATATTCTTATTGCGGGCGATCACGCTCATGCGGCTTGCCGCTCGCTCGACCAGGCCCTCGACGGCCAGGGCGGTGCGGTCGAGGGGCATGCGCCCGCCCTCGAGCCTGCTGATATCGAGCAGCAGGTTGATCATGTTCAGCAGGTTCTGGGCGCTGGTGTAGGCGATCGTCAGGATCTCGCGCTGGGTGCCGGTGACGTCGCCGGTGATCCCGCGGAAGATCATGTCGATCGAGGTCATTATGCTTGTGAGCGGGCTGCGCAGATCGTGGACCATCATATTGGTCAGGTCATTGCGCAGGCGCTCGGTCTCTTTGGCAGCGGTAATATCGCGCACAGTCAGCAGGATAGGCTGGTGGCGACCGTTGTTTGGCTCACCGCCGTTGGTGTGGGCGCCGGCGCCCTCGCGTGTAGCGCGCAGCACCGTCCACTCGAGCGAGCGGGAGCCGGGGGCCAGGCCGTTGAGCTGCCCGCGCACAAAGATCTCGAGGCCGTCGGCCACAGCGATCACGCCGTTCCAGAGCTGCTCGAGCTCGCCGGGCGGGAAGTTGGCCGTGGCCTGCCAGCGCTCGATCAGCGCGCTCATCGGCAGGTCGGCCAGGTCGGCGGGGGTGGCCGGGGCCCCGGGCCAGTCGCTGGTGGCGGCCAGCGAGGCGAAGGCGCCGTTGGCGACGGCGACCCGGGCCTCGTCGCTGACCAGAAGCATACCTTCGCGGGTGGAGGCCATGATCGAGGCGAGCTGGTCGCGGCCCTCGCGCACCTCGCCGAGCAGGTGCAAACTCTCGACGGCGGTGGCGGCCTGGCTGGTAAAGAGGATCAGGGTCTCGAGCTCGGCGGCGGTGGGGGCGCCCTCGCCATAGCCGACACAGATCGCGCCCATCGCCAGGCGTGAGCCGCGCAGCGGGATGGCGATCATCGCCTCGCCGGCGTTGTCGCGGCCGGGCAGCTGGCTAACCGGGCGGCGGGCGGCAATCGCCTCGCGGGCCAGCTGGGTGGCCGACGCAGGGTTTGCGGTCGGGGCGCCGGTGTGGAAGCTCGCGCTCAGCTCACCTTCAGACGTGCCACCCAGGAAGACCGTCGCCCAGCGGGCATCGCTCATCTCCTGCATGCCGCGGGCCGTCAGCTCGTAGATCTGCTGGGGCGAGCGCAGGGTGGTGCTGATAGCCCGCCCAAGGCCATTGAGCGCCAGCATACGGTTAAGGCTCAGCTGCTGCTCGGCGTAGAGGTGGGCGTTCTCGATCGCGGCGGCGGCCTGGTTGGCCAGGATCTCGAGGATCTGGACCAGGGCCTCGCTTGGGCGCATCCCGTCCTCGGGGTCATCGACGCCAAGGATGCCGATCAGCTCGCCGCGGCTGTTGCGCAGCAGACAGAACAGGGCATCACCGGGGTGCCAGCCGCCGGGCCTGGCCTCGGCCGGGCTCTGGCGATAGACCATGGCTGGCCCGCCCCAGAAATTGACATACTCGTCGTACTCGTGCTCGATCAGGTAGGTGAGGCTGCCGCGGCGGAACTCGGGGCGCAGGATCGCCTCGAGGCGGGCCAGAGGGGCGCGGGCGATCCGCAGGCGCTCGATCTCGTTAGCGGCGGGCCCGGCGGCGGCCACCCGCTGCAGGTAGGGCTCGGGCACGCGCTCGCGACGCACCAGGGCGATCACCGCGCTGCGGAAGCCCGAGCTTTGGCTGACGATGCCGGCGATCTGCGGCAGCAGGTCATCGATCTGGCGCTCGGCCCGAAGCGCGTTCGAGGCGCGCAGGATCTTGTGCAGGCGGTCGTTCGAGCGGTCGAGATCCTGGACGCGCCGGGCGAGCGCCTGGTCGACGCTGGCGAACTGGCGGGCGTTCTCCAGCGCGATCATCGCGTGGTCGGCCAGGGCCTCGAGCAGGTCGAGGTCGTCCTGCGTAAAGGGGGCGTCGTCGCGCTGGTTGAGCACCTCGATCACGCCCTTGACCCCGTTGATGCCGCGCAGCGGGACGGCCAGGATCGAGCGGGTGTCGAAGCCGGTGTCGCCGTCGAGGGCCCGGTAGAAGCGCCCATCGTCCCTGGTGTCATTGACGATGGTGGAGCGACCGCTGCTGGCCACATAGCCCGCCACGCCCTTGCCGGGGGGCAGGCGCTGGCCGAGCAGCTGGTGGCCGGCCGGGCCGGCGGCGTAGCGAAAGACGAGCTCGCCGGTCTCCTCGTCGAGCAGCAGCAGCGAGCCCTCTTCGGCATTGAACAGGTCGGGGGCCCGCTCGACGATCAGGGTGGGCACATACTCGGGGTCGAGACTCGAGGTAATCGCGCGGGCGAACCGGATCAGCGCCTCGCGGCGGCGGGCCTCCTCGGCGGCTCGCTCGTAGCGCTGGGCGCTGTGGATCAGGCGGCTCACCTCCTCGGCCAGCCAACTCAGGAGCGTGCGGTCGTCGTCGGCAAGATTCTGGCGGGCGATGTTCGAGAAGCTCACGATGGCTCCAAACACCGTGCCGTTATCGTGCATAGGCACGCCCATCCACGCCTGGATGGGCAAGGGGCTGATGTCCGAGAGCGGCGCGATGCCCCAGCGCGCGCACTCGTCCTGGTACGAGTCGGTGTACAGGCTTTTGCCCGACTTGATCACAATGCTAGAGAGGCCCGCGTCTTCGCGCCAGTACATCCGCACGGGCCCGTGGTAGTCGCCCACGATCAGATAGGCCAGCGCGATCCACTCGCTGTCACGGTAGCGCAGCATGCAGCTCACATTGGCGAACGGCAGCGCGGCCTGCACCAGGGAGGAGATCTCGCGCAGCAGGGGCTCGACGGCGACAGCGCCGCGCAGCCGGTCGAGCGCCAGGCGCAGCTCGGCCTTGCGCCGCTCGAGGGGGGTGGGCGGGGCGTGCCGCAGGGCCAGGTAGCTGGGGCCAAGCACAGCCGCGATCAGGCTGAGGCTCAGCTCCTGCTCGGTGCTCATGGCGGGTGGGCTGAGCCTCAGAAAGCCGATCAGCTCGCCGGCGGCCCGCAGGGGCAGCGTGGCGGCGTGGCCCGTGACCTCAATGACGCTGGTGCTCTCGCGCAGGCGGGCCAGCGTCAGATCGTTGGGCAGGTTGGCCTCGCCGAGTGCGTCGAGCCAGCAGATCTGGCACGCGTGGGCGGGCAGCAGCGCGGCGAGGGCCGCGTCGGCAACACGCGCCAGCTCGCCCAGATCGGTGGCTAGAGTCAGCCCGGCCAGATATCCCTGGTAGAGCTGCGCGAGGTCGAATGCTTCAGACGAAAGCTGGCTCATCGGCATACTGGCTCTGCTACTGGTGGTGTGCGGCTATTTTAACCGCTTTTTGTGCAATTTACATCCTAGCAGATTGGTCTACGGTTGACAATTCCTTCATTGCAGCCGGCGTGCGCTGCATTGGGGCGGCGCGTAGCGCTTGCGACCGCGCCAGGATGCCATAACAGTTGTCTCATCTGGCATCTATGCCGTGTTGACGCGTCAGAGCGGCGCTGCTATAATCGCCCCGTTCTGCAACCAGATGCATCTTCTTGGAGGCTCGCTCACCATGGGGTTCTTCAGCTACTTGACGACGGCAGCTCCTCAGTTTGGCCCCCTCGCCTGGATCTTCTTTCTCTTACAGATCCTGGGCGGCGGTGGTGGCGCCTACCTGTATTTTATGCACACTGAGCGGAACCCGGCCCGTCATGCCTTCTTTCGCCAGCTTGGCATCGCGCTGATGATCCTCGGTGGGGTGGGCGTGCTCATAGGCATCCTGCGCTTGCTCAATGTCCCCACGCTGAACCAGCGCCTCTGGTTCTGGATCCAGGCTGTGGTCGAGCTAGGCGTTGCTGGCTATGTCTTCTACTATATGCGCAGCGTGCTGCCCGGCCTCGAGCGTAGCGCCGTCTCGCGCGGCGGCAAGCCTGGCGCATCGCGCCCTGTGGGCGGCGGTAACCCGGCCCCCGCCACCCCGCGCCCCACGGCCACCACGGGCCGCCGCGACGCCCGCCGCGACCGCAAGCGCAAGGCAAAGTAGCACCTCCCTTTCCAGCCTGCCTCATAGAGTATTAGGTGCAAGCTTCCCCCGAAGCTTGCACTTTTTTTGGCCCACGCGTGCGGGAGGCCTGATATCATACTATGGAGAGCAGTGGATTGTATTAAGGAGCGGACCATGATCACCGGCCCAAGCGCGAACTGGATCGAGGTCTTCCCTGGGGTGCGCCGCCGCCGGCTGGTTGCGACCACGCAGGCCTATCAGATGGAGGTGCTGATGGCTGTGGGCAGCGAGGTGCCCATGCACAAGCACCCGCAGGATCAGATCAGCTACATTGTGCGCGGCCGCCTGCGCTTCCAGGTCGGCGATACGATCTCGGAGGTGGGCCCCGGCGAGGCGGTCGCTATGTCCGGCGACACGCCCCACGCCGTCTGGACGCTCGAGGAGGCCCTGGTGATCGATACATTCGCGCCGCCGCGGGCCGACTACCTGGCGGCCGATGGCGACTGAGGTAGCGCTGACACTGGCACACCTCTTGCATCGCGTTGGTTCAGATATAAGGCGATCCACTGAAAGGGGGCCTATGCGCGCTCTGCGCGTCCTGGTCGGCTTTGCCCGACCCCACACCGTGATTGCCACCACGGTGCAGGTGGTGACGATCCTGCTGATCGTCGTTGAGCGACGAGCCTTCACGCTCGAGGCCGTGGCCCTGATGGCCCTGACCCTGGTAGCCTGCCTGGCCCTGAACCTCTATGTGGTGGGCCTGAACCAGCTCACCGATGTGCCGATCGATCTTGTGAACAAGCCATGGCTGCCGGTGGCGGCCGGAACGCTGAGCCCCCGCGCCGGCCGGCTGCTGGTGCTGGGCGCGGGGGCCATGGCCCTCGGCCTGGCCGCCCTGGGGGGGGCCTACCTGCTGCTGACCGTGACCCTGATCATGCTGATCGGCTCGGCCTACTCGCTGCCGCCGACGCGCCTGAAGCGCTTCCCTGTGGCGGCGGCGCTCAGCATCGCCGCGGCCCGCGGCGTGATCGCCAACATAGGCCTGGCCCTGCACTACCAGCAGCACCTCGGCGGCGGGCTCCCGCTGCTGACCCTGGCGGTGCTGGGGGTGTTCTTCTTCGGCTTCGGCCTGGTGATCGCGATCTACAAGGATCTGCCCGACGACGCGGGCGACCGTATGTATCAGATCGAGACCTTCACGACGCGCCTGGGGGTGCGGCAGGCCCTCGATATCGGGCGGATCGTGCTGACCCTCTGCTATGCGCTGCCGATAGGCCTGGCCCTGCTGGGGCTGCCGCAGGGCGACGCCCTCTTCCTGCTGGTGAGCCACATCCTGATCATGGCCGCATTCTGGGTGGCGACGATCAGGCTTGACCTGGGGCAGCGGCAGGAGATCAGGGGCTTCTACATGTTCCTGTGGGCGCTGTTCTACACCGAGTTCGGGGTGCTGAGCATCTACGCGCTGAGCGGGGGTGTGGCGTGAGCGCGGGCGCGCTGGCCCGCGTGGCCGACTTCGTGGCTCTGGGCCGGCCCCTGTTCCTGGTGGGGCCGGCGGTCTTCTACGGGCTGGGCGTGGCGGCGGCCCACTATGCGGGCGCGCCGCTGGACTGGGGCCTGGTGGCTGGGGGGATGCTGACGGTGGCGGTGGCCCAGCTGATGAACCACTACAACAACGACTATTTCGACGTAGCGGCCGACCGGGCCAATCGCACGCCGACCAGCTGGTCGGGCGGCAGCCG